>JBCNOJ010000002.1:0-35734 GCA_039593925.1 Acidovorax sp. | reverse complement strand
ACTACGCCATGGCCGGCGGCCGTGTGAGCCACGGCCGCGTGATCGTCGAGGGCTTCATCGACTTCGACTACGAAATCACCCAGCTCACGGTGCGTTCAGTGGGTGCGGACGGACAGATCGTCACCAGCTTTTGCGACCCTATCGGCCATGTGCAGGTGAGCGGCGACTACGTGGAAAGCTGGCAACCCCACCCCATGCACCCGGCAGCGCTTGAAAAATCGCGCCAGATCGCCAAGGCCGTGACCGACAACCTGGGTGAAGGCTTTGACGGAAAGCCCTCCGGGCTTGGTTTGTTTGGTGTAGAGCTGTTCGTGAAAGGCGAGAACGTGTGGTTCAGCGAAGTAAGCCCACGCCCGCACGACACCGGCCTGGTCACCCTGTGCACCCAGCACCAGAGCGAGTTCGAGCTGCACGCCCGTGCCATCCTGGGCCTGCCGGTGGACACCAGCCTGCGCAACCCGGGCGCCAGCGCTGTGATCTATGGCGGTGTGGAGGCCCAGGGCATCGTGTTCGACGGCGTGGAAGAAGCCCTGCGCGTGCCCGACACCGACCTGCGCCTGTTCGGCAAGCCAGAGAGTTTTGTGAAGCGCCGCATGGGCGTGGCGCTGGCGCGTGCGGCCGGTGTGGACACGGCGCGCACCAACGCCAAACTGGCGGCCAGCAAGGTCAAGCCACGCAAGGCGTAGTGCAAGAAACTTGAGTGAAATTGGCCTCTAGCGCTTATTTCATAAGCGCTGGCAGCTATACATTCAGGAGCGTCTGCTTGCCCGGCGTACGGCGCTCTGCCTTCGCGCTCCCTCACTCCCGGATCTGTCGCCCTGTCAGTTTGAGGAACAGGTCTTCCAGATTGGCCGGCCGGTGCAGCGTGCGCAAATGGCCATGTTGCCCCAGCGTCTGCAGCAGCGGCTGCGCGTTTTGCGTGTAGAAAAACACCGTCTCGCCGCTGATCTCCACGCGTGCCGCCAGAGTGCGCAGCACGGCATCGTCGGCCAGAGCCACGGCGCCTATGCCAAACACCTCCACCACGTCGGGTTCCAGGTGCTGGGCGATCAGCTCGCGCGGTTTGCCTTCGGCGATCTTGCGGCCGTGGTCCAGCACCAGCAGCCGTGAGCACAGGCGCTCGGCCTCGTCCATGAAGTGGGTGGTCAGCAAGATCGACTTGCCTTGTTGCAGCAGCAATTGCAGCCGCTCCCACATCAGATGGCGGGCCTGCGGGTCCAGGCCGGTGGTGGGCTCGTCCAGCAACAGCAGGCGCGGGTTGTTGACGAGAGCCCGCGCCAGTGACAGGCGCCGCTTCATGCCGCCCGAGAGTTCGCCGGGCTTGGCATGGGCCTTGGCGGTGAGCGCGGCAAACTCCAGTAACTGGGGCACACGCTCGTCCATCACAGCACCCTTGATGCCGAAGTAGCGGCCGAACACGCGCAGGTTTTCGGCGCAGGTGAAGTCCGGGTCCAGCGTGTCGAACTGGGTCACCACACCCAGCTGCGCCTTGATGGCCAGCGCATCGCGCGGCATGTGCAGGGGCTCCGTGCCGGGCTGGGGCTTGAAGTGCACGGCCCCGCCGTCCGGCGACGCCAGACCCAGGCACATGCGGATGGTGGTGGTCTTGCCCGCGCCGTTGGGGCCGATGACGCCCAGGCATTCGCCAGGGGCAATGGCGAACGACACATCGTCGACCACGGTGGTCTCGCCATAGCGTTTGCGCAGATTCAGAACTTCGAAGAGTGCGGTCATGGGTGGATTGTGGGGGATGTGCACCCAGAACCGCCCTGGCGGAAGGTTTGAAGCCAAATAAGGCTCCAGCGATTGCTGGTAAAGCGCTGGAAGCTATGAAAATGAAAGCGCGTCAGGCCACCGCGTTGCGCATCACACGGCTGCCATCAGCCGCCCGCGCCCGGAGGCCTTGGCGTCGTACAGGGCCGCGTCTGCGCGGGCCATCAGTGTCGAGAGCTTGTTTTCGCCTGGGAGCATGGTGGCCATGCCGGCGCTGAAGTCCAGTTCGAATCCCAGTTCTGCGGCGCTGGCGGCGCGCAGCCGTTCGCGCAGGCGGCGGTCGAATGCGGCACCTGCCGGGGCGGCGTTGTGCAGCAGCAGCACGCCGAACTCCTCGCCGCCCAGCCGCGAAATCAGGTCACCACTGCGCCGGGTTTCGCTGAGCAGGCGGGCAAACAGCTGCAGTGCGCGGTCGCCCGCTTCATGGCCCAGCGTGTCGTTGATCTGCTTGAAGTGGTCGAGGTCCAGCATCATGGCGGTCATGGGCAGGCGGTGGCGCCAGGCGTGGGACATCAGGTTCTCGCCCTGCTGGGTAAAGCCGCGGCGGTTCAGCAGCCCGGTCAGCCCATCGGTCATGGCCAGCGTGCGCAGCTTCTGCTCCGCCTCATACCGCCAGGCAACCAGCAGGGCGACTGTGCCCAGCACCTGGCTCACATTGGTCACCACAGCGGCTGCCAGATTGACCGGGTGGGGGTGGCGAAAACTGGGGTATTGGTCGGTGAAAGCGCCGAGCAGGCCGCGGGCCAGCGTAAACAATGCTGCGCTCAGCAGGCAGCCCATCAACAGATGCCGCCAGCGGCTGTCTGCCAGGATGAGGGGGCCCTGCGTGGCGCGCGCCACTACACACAGGGTTGCGGCCAGCAGGCCGTTGGCCCAGCCCACTCGCCACGCATAGTGGTCAAACCCCAGCGTGTAGCCCAAGGGCGTAGCCACCACCAGCACCAGCAGCGTGCGGCGCAGCGGGCGCGGGCCCAGCCACTCTTCGAGGGCGCGGTACAGCGCCCACTGGGCCGCAGTCTGGCACGCGATGGCGATGGTGGACAAGGCCTGGTCCCACAGCGAGGACGACGCGATGATGGCCGCCCACCCCACGGCCTGCAGCAGCAGGCTGGCCTGCACCCACCGCGCCGCGCGGCTCACGTCCCGGCCCATGATCAGCGGCAGCACCGCAGAGATCATGAACAGGTTCGCTGCCATGACCGTCATCAGCGTGACGAAATCGAGCGTCATGGCAGGCGGTGGGATGCGGCGCGGGTCATGCGCAAGGCCGCATGGCTACTGGAACGCCACTTCGGCAAAGCTGCGCAGCTTGCGGCTGTGCAGGCGGTGGATGCCACCGTTGCGCAGGATCTCAATGGCGCGCATGCCGATGCGCAGATGCTGGTCCACGCGCTCGCGGTAGAAGTGGTTGGCCATACCTGGCAGCTTGATCTCGCCGTGCAGGGGCTTGTCGCTCACGCACAGCAGGGTGCCGTAGGGAACGCGAAACCGAAAGCCGTTGGCCGCGATCGTGGCGCTTTCCATGTCCAGTGCCACGGCGCGGCTCTGGCTGAAGCGGCGCTGGGGCAGGTTGTCGGGCAGCAATTCCCAGTTGCGGTTGTCGGTGCTGGCCACAGTGCCGGTGCGCATGAAGCGCTTGAGGTCAGCCTCCGGCACCTGCGTCACGTCGGCCACGGCCTGCTGCAGGGCGAGCTGGATCTCGGCCAGCGCCGGGATGGGCACCCACAGCGGCAGCTCTTCGTCGAGCACGTGGTCCTCGCGCACGTAGGCGTGGGCCAACACGTAGTCGCCCAGCTGCTGGCTGTTGCGCAGGCCCGCGCAGTGGCCCAGCATCATCCAGGCGTGCGGCCGCAGCACGGCGATGTGGTCGGTAATCGTCTTGGCGTTGGAGGGGCCGACGCCGATGTTCACCATGGTGATGCCGGTCCGGTCTCGGCGCACGAGGTGGTAGGCAGGCATTTGCGGCAGGCGCGGCGGCGCCACGCCCAGTTCATCACCCGCCTCGGCCGAAATGCCCACGCGGCGCGTGACCACGTTGCCCGGTTCGATGAAGGCGATGTATTCGCTGTCTTCCTTGGACATCTCGGCGTGGCCCAGGCGCACGAACTCGTCGATGTAGAACTGGTAGTTGGTGAACAGCACAAAGTTCTGGAACCACTCGGGCGCCGTGCCGGTGTAGTGGCGCAGGCGGTGCAGCGAGTAGTCCACGCGCGGCGCGGTGAACAGCGATAGCGGCTGCGCCTCGCCGGGCCGGGCCTGCCAAGTGCCATTGGCAATGCCGTCGTCCATGGCAGCCAGATCAGGCAGGTCGAACACGTCGCGCATCAGCATGCGGCGCTCGGTGGTCAGCGTGCCCTCGATGTGGTCGTGTTCGGCAAACGAGAAATGGATGGGAATGGGATGGGCACTGGTGCCCACTTCCAGCTCCACGTTGTGACTGGCGCGCAGCAGGCGGAACTGCTCGGCGTAGTACTTGGCGAACAGGTCGGGCCGGGTCAGCGTGGTTTCATACCGGCCCGGGCCTTCCACGAAGCCGTAGGCCAGCTTCGTGTCCGCACGCGCCACGGTGGTGGTATGCACCCGCACAAACGGGTAGAAGGCGCGCACAGCGCTCTCAGGCGTTTCTCCGCCCACAAAACGCTGCATGGCGTCACGCAGGTGGCCGATCTGCTGGTTGTAGATGCGCTGCACCTGAGCCAGCGCTTCGGCAGGGTCGGTGTGGCGGGTGGGGGCGATGAAGTCGGGGATGAGGGGCATGGTGCTATTTTCTCTCGGCGCGCCCGCCAGTCTGCTGACGATGTCGCTGAAATGCCCGGAAAATCGCCGCTGGTACCTGACGCACCGCCAGCGCAGCCGCCCGGTGCCTGGGTCGTCAGGTTTTTCCGTCCAGCCACTGCACGGCGGCATCCAGCACCGGGTCACCCCCGCCCATCAGGCGTTGCACGAAGCTGGCGTCCACCGGCACCCGCAGGTCGGGCTCCACGCCTTTGCCGTGCACGTAGTGTTCGCCATTGGCGCCGATCTCTGCCACGGTGGGCGCATGCACCACCACTTCACCCGGCAGGAGCACGCGCGTGGTCAGCCCCACCATGCCGGGGGTAGGCTCTGTGGCGATGATGTGTGCGCGACCTGCTTTCTGCAGCCAGGCTGAAAACACTTCGCAGGGGCCCGTACATTCCTGACCCGTCAAGAGCACCAGGGGTGCGCTGTAGTGGCCGCTGCCCTGGGTGTACAGCGGCAATTGGGGCGGCAGGCCCAGGCTGCCACGGGTGCGCCAGACCTTGGCCGTCGCATCCACCTGGCGTTGTGCATAGCCTTGCAGGCGCAAGGGCCGGTCGTACGAGAAGAACGAGGCGGCAAAGTGCGGTACGAGCTGGTAGGTGCTGTGGTTGTTGCCACGCAGGTCGAGAATCAGCCCACGCAGGCGCGACTGGTTGGCCGTGGCGAGGCTGCGCTCCCACATTTCCAGATTGCCGCCGCCGTCTGCAAATGAATTGAAGGCGATATAGCCGTATTGCTTTCCGGTGTGGCTGCGCAACTGAAAAGCCGAGAGCGATTCATTGTTAGGCGCCCGCGCAGGCTGTGGGCTTTCTGCAATGCGCTGACGGAGGTCCAGGGTCAGCTCTTTGCCGTCCTGGCGCACCTTGAGCACCATGGCGTCTCGATCGTAAGCCATCAACCGCAGGGCATCGTGCCTGCGCCCGGCTTCGGTGGGGCGGCTGGAGGTGCGCGAAACGCGGCCCACGAAGCGCGACACGCTTTCGCCGTTGACTTCCAGAATCTCGGCCCCCGGCCGCAAGCCCGCCAGCGCGGCAACGGAGCCCGGCGTGACGCTGCTCACAAGCGCGCGGCCATCGGGCAGCCACCACACGCCTGGCATGGGCAGAGGCATGGAGCCACGCGTCAGCCATTGTTCGGAAAGGCCTATATCCACGCCTTGTGGGCTGCTGGTTGGAGTCCCGCTGGCGCGCAGGTCTGCGCGGAAAAGTCCGTCTTGCAGCTGGGCTCCGATGGCGGCATAGGCCTGGCCCAGGGCCCTGCGGTCCCGTTGGTCGCTGGCCTGGCGAATGCGGTCTCCCCACTCGGTCTGCAGCTTGTTCCAGTCTGTGGCCGGATTGTTGCGAAAGGGGTATCGCTCTTGCATGAGGCTGGTGAACGCCTTGAAGGCGTCGCCCGGCGCCAGCCGCGCCAGATCGATGTCGGTGGTGGACTGCACGCTGTACTGGGGCAAGGCCACTTCCCGGCTGCGGTCAAAGCTGAAGCCTCGGCTGTCCAGCGTGACCACGGTGTAGCCGCGGGGCAGTCGGACCATGGGATCGTCTGAGGTGAATAGCCTGCCATCCGCGCCAAAGCCCGACGGAAACGCCACGCCCGCCTCGCTGGCCCACACCAGCAGCTTGCCCCCCACAGGCTCCAGAGCCAGATCGGGCTGCAGCGGCCACTCCAACTGGACCGAGCTGGAAGTCAGCATGGCGTGCTGCTCGATGGCATCCAGTGCGCGGCGACCAGGTCGGCGTGGCAGGTTGGAATGCACGGTCAGCGCGAAAATCTTTACCCCCGCGCCTGAAGTGCGGGTGCGCCCCGTGCTCAGGTCGAACAACGTGCCGGGCGGCGTGCTGGGCAGGTCCAGCGACACGGCTGAACTGTCGGCGCGCGGGCTGGCAAGCAGTTGGTCCTGGGGCGGTGTGGTGTGTGCCGGCTGGCGCTGCACAAAATACGCCCCCTGGTCCAGCAGGCCCACCAGGGTGTTGCTGACCGAAATGGCGTCACCGGCATTGCGTTCCAGCACAGCGATCAGGCGCGTCGGCCCCCCTTCGTCGCGCGCCATGACCGCTGGGCCGGAAGGCGGCTGCGTGGGCGCATAGCCCCGGTTGTTCCACATCTGGCGCCCTGTATCCACCGCTTGGCGGCCAGTCGACAGCATTTGCTGGCCGGTGGAAATGGCCGCTTCCCCGCGGTTCACCGCTTCGGCTGCACGCCCGATGTCACCGAAAGAAAATCCCTGCGCGGTGGCGAGGAGGGGCGATGCCATCAACAAGGTGCCAACTGCCAAGGTAGCCAGGGTGGCTGCAGACCTGCTGCCATCCGTGGACGCATGCCCTTGGAGCCGCCCCCGCATTGCAGTGTTGCGCCGCCAAGACCATCTGGCAGGCGCCTGAGGGCCGGTTGCGCCAGAACCAAGGAAGTAAGTGGTGGTGCGGGTAGAGGTCTTCATGGCGATAGGGGTGAAGGCATCAGCGAGGGACCGGGCGTGCGGACATTGCGGAGCATTCCGAGGTCTTCAGGCGTAGCGGATTGAGAAATCGTTGTTCGCGGCACTGACCTCGATCTTCTCGATGGACTTGCCATCCACGGTGGCTTGCAGGAACTCCATGGCCATGCGTGGAAGCAGGTTCTGCGTAAGGATGCCGTCGATCATCCGGGCCCCGGACTCGACTTCGCTGCAGCGCTCGCGGATCAGCTGCACCGCGCTGTCATCAAACGCAAATTGCGCGCCGTGGTTGGCTTCGATGCGTGTCTGGATGCGGCGCATCTGCAGGCGGATGATCTGTTCCAGCATTGCATCCGAGATGGGGTAATAGGGCACTACGGTGAGCCGTCCCAACAGCGCCGCCGGGAACTTGCCGAGCAGCGGCTCCCGCACTGCCTTGGCCAGGGCTTCCGGCGAAGGCATCAGCTCAGGGTCGTTGCACATCCCGGCAATGAGGTCAGAGCCCACATTGGACGTGAGGATGATCACGGTGTTCTTGAAGTCGATGTAGCGGCCTTCCCCGTCTTCCATCCAGCCTTTGTCGAACACCTGGAAAAACATCTCGTGCACGTCGGAATGCGCTTTTTCGATCTCATCGAGCAGCACCACGCTGTACGGCCTGCGGCGCACTGCCTCGGTGAGCACGCCCCCTTCGCCATAGCCGACGTAGCCTGGCGGCGCCCCTTTGAGCGTGGATACGGTGTGTGCCTCCTGGAACTCGCTCATGTTGATCGTGATGAGGTTTTGTTCTCCCCCATAGAGGGCCTCGGCCAGAGACAGGGCGGTTTCGGTCTTGCCGACACCGGACGGGCCTGCAAGCAGGAACACCCCAATGGGCTTGCCAGGGTTGTCCAGGCGCGCCCGCGCCGTCTGAATGCGGCGCGTGATGGCCTCCAGGCCATGGCGCTGTCCGATCACGCGGCGCTCCAGCGTTTGCGCAAGGCCCAGCACAGACTGCACCTCGTCGCGCACCATGCGGCCCACCGGGATTCCAGTCCACTCCGCCACCACGGCGGCGATCACGTTGGCATCCACCACCGGGTGCAGCAAGGGGTCATCGCCCTGCAGCGCCGCCAGCTCCTGCCGCAGTTTCTCGATTTCTTGCGCAGAGAGGTCAGGAGGCGCATCGCTCACGGTGGAGGCGGGCGGCCGCGACTGTCCCGGATTCGGAATGGCATCGGCAGAGGTGCTGGTTTTGGGTTCGGATGCCGTGGACTCTGCGGGGGGCGTTTGGTGCACTGCCAGTAAAGCCGCCTCGCCGGCAACAATGCGCTCGGCCAGGCTGCTCTCTTGTGCAAGTCGTTCAGAAAGCGCTGTGTGGTCGGTTTTCAGCTGGTCCAATTGGGCTTGCAGTTCACCGAGCCGCTCTGCGTGGGCGACTCCCAACGCGGCTTCGCGCAGCACCACCTCTTGCTCCACTTGCAGTGCTTCTTGTTGGCGGGTGACCGCTTCGAGGCGCGCCGGAGTTGCCGTCAGTGCCATGGCCACCCTTGAGCAGGCTGTGTCCAACAGGCTCACGGCCTTGTCGGGCAGTTGGCGGGAGGGAATGTAGCGGTGCGACAGGGTCACCGCTGCCTGCACGGCCTCGTCGGCAATGCGCACCTTGTGGTGGCCCTCCAGCTTGGTCGCCACACCCCGCAACATCTGAATGGCCTTGGGCTCGTCTGGCTCATGGATGTGCACCAACTGAAAGCGGCGGGTCAAGGCGGGGTCTTTTTCAATGTACTTCTTGTACTCCGCCCAAGTGGTGGCGCCGATGGTGCGTAGCACACCGCGCGCCAGCGCTGGTTTGAGCAAGTTGGCTGCATCCCCGGTGCCCGCTTGGCCACCTGCGCCGATCAGGGTGTGGACTTCGTCGATGAACAGCACGATAGGGATGGTGCTGGCCTGTACCTCGTCGAGCAATGAACGCAACCGGTTCTCGAACTCACCCTTCATGCTGGCGCCTGCTTGTAGCAGGCCGACGTCCATCACGCGCAGTTGCACGCCGCGCAGAGGCGGAGGGACGTCATCGCAGGCAATGCGCAATGCCAGGCCTTCCACCACGGCAGTTTTGCCCACGCCGGCTTCGCCGACCAGGATGGGGTTGTTCTGGCGCCGCCGCATGAGGATGTCGATCATCTGGCGCACTTCCTCGTCGCGGCCGGTGACCGGATCGAGTTCTCCGTTGCGGGCGCGTTCAGTCAGGTCGACCGTGTAGCGCTGCAGCGCTTCCTGTTTGCCTGCACCCAGCGCAGATGTGGCGCCACTGGCTTCGCCGGGTTCGCCCTGCAGGCCAGAGCCGTCGGAGGCTTTGAGGGCCGCTTCCGGTGAGCCCGGCAGCAGTTTTGCAAAAGCATCGCTGAGCGCAGGCTCGTTGATTTTTTCCAGCTCTTTGGAGATCGCTCGCAACTCGTTGGCCAAGGTGCGTGTGCGCAGCATGCCGGAGAGCCAGTAGGCGCTGCGAATCTGCGACTCGTTGAACATCAAGGTCGCATACACCCATCCTCGTTCGATGGACATTTCGATCTGGTCGGAGAAGTCGCTGATCGATGTGGCCCCGCGTGGCAGCCGGTCCAGACTGCGCAAAACGTCGGCCGCCAGCTGCGCAGCGTCCACATCGAAGTGGCGAAAGATGCGCAGCAGATCGGAGTCGTTCTCCTGAAGCAGCTGGTGCAACCAATGCACCAGTTCCACATACGGGTTGCCCCGCAGTTTGCAGAACACCGTAGCGCCCTCCAGCGACTTGAAGAGCAGGGGGTTGAGTTTGCCAAACAGGGCCAGTCGGCTGATTTCAGACATGGAAAGTCAATGCAGTGCGTTAAGGGAAAAGGGGGCTGGTTCGGGTGAGCGTGGCGCCTACGGGGCGCGGCTGCGTGCTGACGTATGGCCGCGCACCGGCCGGCCACGCTGCCTTATCCAGCCTTCCGGGTCCAGGCGGAAGTCATCAGCGTCTTTGGATGCCGGCGCGCTCATCACCCAACTGGTCCATCCCAGGCGTGCGCCACCCCCCAGTTGGGCTGCGGGGACTTCGTCGTGGCGCAGTACGAGTTCAAAGTCCCATGCGTATTCGATGCCAAGGTAGGTGCGGACCCAGTCGACAAGGGCTTTGAAGTCTGGCTGGCCGGGGAGGAAGCGCTCATATTGGGCGAGCGTCATCGGACCCATCCGCAGTCGAAACTTGCTTTGGGCGTCGGGCACGCGCGCTCCCACCACCGTATCAACGCCAAGCTGCGAATTGCAAGGAAGGCGGGAAAGGCGGGTTTGCTGCGCGGGCTCCAGCTCCAGAAAGTGCAGGCAATACTCCTGCAGATCGACCTTGATGCCGAAATAGCTTCCGATGGCGCGCTGCAAGCCTTCGGGGTTGCGCGTGAAGCGTGTGAGGTGGCCTGCGTGGTGCAGCTTGGCGTGGTCGGAAACCGCATCCCGTTGCCGCGCTGAAGGCTCGCCGATGCCGACAAGACTGGCCAAGTGCCTGCCGAACATGTCATCGCCAGCGCGGTCGAGAGAGACCGTCGGCTGGGCGTCAGACCAGGCCCGAAAAAAAAGCAGCAGCAGCCTGTGGTGAAAGATGTCGGAGAACCGAGCGAGGGTAGGGTCGTCGTACTGCCTCAAGCGCTCCCGCACGTACTCCGTGAGGTGCGTGGGAAGGGGGCCATTCGGACCGTAGAGGCCAAAGCTCCACACGGTCATGCGTTCCGGCTGGCCTGCCGTGGCAGCCAGAATCTCTGCGATGGTGGCTGGCGCAAAAGCCAGCGACGGGTCTTGCCCCAGCCGGATGGGCTCGGCTTTTGGCCGGGCAGCGCGGCCCAGGCGAGGTAAATCGGCGCGGCGGGCCTGCAACCATCGCAGCGTGAAGAACAGGTCGAAAGAATGGGGCGAGCTGCGCAGCCGCTGCCAAAGGCCAGAAGCATCGGGTGCAACGGACGTGGCGCTCCTGGTGGTCGCAATCACCTCGGATTCAGCCTGCAGAGGCGTGCGCGCGTTCATACGGAAGGCCTTTGGCCTGGCCGTACTTCCCACCGGGCGACCTGTCCGCGCTGGCGCGATTGCAGCGACAGTTCCGTAAAGCTGTTCACGCCCACATGGCGCGCAAAGAAGCGCTCAAGGACGGAAACCAAAGGCCATGCGCTGACACCAGCGAAAGAAGCGTCGTCTACTGTCAGGGTGACTCCGACACCCCGGCCATACACCAGCTGCCGATGCTGTGCCAGGCGCCGGGTGATGGGGTGGATGCGCATCTCCTTCACTCCGGCCACCTGGCCCGCCAACGTGTGATTGCCGAGAGCGAGGTAGAGGCCCATCAACTCACGCAGTGTGGCAGCTCCTTCCTCGTCGGAGAGGTCCGTCATGGCGAGATAGTTCAGGGACAGGTGCGATATCAGGCGCCAGGTGATTTCGTTCTCGGCGATGCTGCCCACCGGGCGAGATGGGCCGGTAACTGTCCGGATGTGGCCGATAGGTGCCGATTCGATGGTGGTGAAATCCCCTTCGGCGCGGTTCACAGGCATGAGCAGTGGCAGGTCCCGGTTGGTGCACAAGGTGCGCACCGAGAGCTGCTTGAGGTCGTCAGAAAACGGAGCGGCACGTTGGTCCACCAGCGAGAGGAATACTTCGCTCCCCAAATACTGCGTTCGGGGCCCGAACCGGACGGCATGCTCCGAGAAAAGCCGGGGTTCTCGACGAACGGCAAAGTACGCCTGGTCTTCTGGCCGTATGCCGTGCACCGAGGTGTACAGCGGTACGAATTCGCGGTCATTGACCTTGCCTTCCTGGTGGCCAGTGACGCTGAGCACGTTGTAAACCTCAAAGTCCCGTGGCCTCGTACGCTCCATCACCACGTGGTATTCGTTCACGTCGGAAGACACATGGATCCGATCCGCCATCCGCTCGAACAGGTTGATGGCCGGGGTGCAGTGCAGCAGAAACTTCTGGTCGTCCACCACGGCTTCCAGGTTGGGCTGTGCCTTGCGCAGCAGCAGCGTGATGGCCACGCGTTTTACGGGAACCTGGCGGAGCGTGTTGGCAAGACCGCGGATCGAAAAAAAACGGAAACGCGGCGGGAACGCAAAGTATTCGTGCAACAGCCTGTGCCCTTGGAAGGCCCGGTGCGAATACGGCAGCAGCGATTGCGACTGATCGTGGCCCTCGGCATGCAAGGCGTGTGCGGGCAACTGTCCGTATACCTTCGAAGGGTCCTGAGGATCATGAACCACAATGGCCAGAACCGACTGGTGCAGTAGCTCCTGCAGATGGGATGCTACGGAGTCGGTCGCATGGATGTAGAGATCAATGCGGTCCATCGCCAAGTGGCCGAATTCCATAGCGCCTTGCGTCGCCAGCTCGAACCGGAGATGCCCCGCAGCCTCTGCAGGAAGGCGCATGCGGGAGACCGGCAGGTCCAGCGGAGCGCCTCCCAGCGTGGCACGCGTCAATGCAATGGGCCACAGCGTTACATCGTGGCCCGTGCGGAAGTCGCAGGGGGTCTGGTCATCGGCGGTCTTGCGCGACCGCAGCATGCTTCCTGCAGGCAGGCAGAAACCGTCAGCCACGTTGCCTTCGACTTCGCTGGGCGACATCTGAACCACCACCATGGCTGGCGTGGGCGCAAGGTAGTGGGGGCATACCATCTCGAGGATGCGTTGGGACAGCCGTGGAAATTCGGCGTCCATCTTCATCTGCACCCGCGCAGTGAGGAAGCTGAAACCCTCCAGGAGACGCTCTACATAGGGGTCCGCCACATCGAGGTCGCGCAGTGCGAGGCGCCCTGCGACTTTCGGAAATGCGGCTGCAAATTCCGCCCCTAACTCGCGCAGATAGGCCAGTTCGCGGTTGTAGTACTCCACCAGACGCGGATTCATCGTCTTGATCTCGCTCTCAATTCCGCAGGTCGGATACGACGACCTGGCCGGTCTCCAGATCCAAACTGGTTTTCAGCAGCAGCTCCAGCGGGTAGGGCATAGACCAAAACTGGCAGCGGATCTCGAACTGCAAGGTGTTGTGGTGGTTCAGGGAATCGAAGGAAGGCAGCAGCGTGACCGCCAATGTTTCAGGAAGAATGCGCGGCTCGAAAGTCATGATCGCCTGCGTCACGTTGAGCTCGACATCTTTCCAGTCAAGGTCCGACAGGAGCTTGCCAGCCAGCGGTGCCATCCCGTAGTTCAATGTGGAGCGCTCTGCGTGGGCAACGCCATCAAAATCGATGTGGCCCGATGCGTTGCTGGCATTGAGCAACCAACCCAGATCACGCAGCAATGCGGCGCGCAGGCGCGAATCGGTCACATACACTGCATCGGCCTGCTCGGTTCGCTGGGTGGGCTCATGGTCGGTCAGTCGGTCAAGCAAAGCCGGTTGCAGGCGGTCCTTCTCGGTGCCGGTTCCACTGATTCGCCGGGTCAACATCGCTGCGCTTTTCAAGCGTTAAAAGAGATCGTGCGGACGTCGAGCACGGCATGGTCTCCCTGTTCCGTGATCAGAACCTTCTGGCCGCGGCCCGCCACTTGCTCGCCTCCAAGTTCTGCCCACTCGGTGCGGCGCCCCAGCCGCAGACTGTCGTCGTCATCCGGCCGCACGGGATAACGCGCGGGTGCGAAGCCCCGCAGCGTGCTTTCGTTCACGAGCGTTAGCTCAGCTGGCTGCCACACTAGGTCGCGCAGATCCTGCGGTTTTTCCAGCGTCACGCTTTGTATTGCGGACAACGGAATCCAGTAGTAGCAGCCTTTGGTGTAAAACTCGAAGATGG
Organism: Acidovorax sp.; assembly: GCA_039593925.1. Lineage (GTDB taxonomy): Bacteria > Pseudomonadota > Gammaproteobacteria > Burkholderiales > Burkholderiaceae_C > Acidovorax. The sequence goes on along the minus strand of JBCNOJ010000002.1, from coordinate 21,989 downwards.
GTCCCAGGCGCGAGTCTGAATCGCACAGCCATTCAAACGGTTCTCCATTGATGGTGCCCGCAATGGCTGGCGCCATTTCCAAGGCTTGTGCGCGCAAGTCGAGGGCCGCTTGATCCGAAGACTCCATCTGGGCTTTCAATGCGTCCACCATGTAGCTCAGCCACTCTGGTGGCTCTCCCATGATGTAGGGTGTGCGGGTACCCGCAAACACCTCCGCACGCAAGGCCTCACAGCGCATGGCCTCGCGGTAGGCCTGCGCCATGGGCAAGGCCTTGGGGTCCAGCTGTGCGCAAACTTGCAGTTGCGCCAGGGCCTTTTTCCAATCGCCCAGCACAGCCAGCAACTGAAAGTAGAACGTGCGCAGCGATGCCTTGGATGGATCGTTGCGAATGGCCTCCTTGACGTTGTCAAGCTGTTGGGCCAAGGGCTGGTGCGAGTCGAAAAGGGCTGTATTCACGAGGGTGCTCATCAGGATATGCAGTGGTTGGCGTGGCACGCCTGCCCGCGCGCCTGGCGATGCGTGGCGCACGCACAGCTGCGCCACCGGGTGTGCACGATGACCTGCTCTGCGCACATGCCATGCAGAGCACGAGATGTCCGCTAGCAGTTCTGTTGCAACGAAGGGCTTACTCACCCTGTGCAACGTGTGCTGGTTGTAGCGGGGCCGCGGCAATCGCGGATTGCCACGGCCCCTGTGAACCTAGTTGCCAGCTTCCTTGACCGACGGCAACTTGGACACCAATCGCAGCGAGACCGTGAGGCCTTCAAGTTGGTAGTGGGGGCGCAGGAAGAACTTGGAGGTGTAGTAACCGGGGTTCCCCTCAACTTCATTCACTTCCACTTCGGCCGCAGCCAATGGCTTGCGCGCCTTTGTTTCTTGTGAGGAATTCGAAGGGTCTCCATCCACGTAGTTCATGATCCAGTCGTTCAGCCAACGCTCCATGTCGCTGCGCTCCTTGAAGGAGCCGATCTTGTCGCGCACGATGCACTTGAGGTAGTGCGCAAAGCGGCAACATGCGAACATGTAAGGCAAGCGGGCCGAGAGGTTGGCGTTGGCCGTGGCATCGGCGTCGTAGTACTCCGATGGCTTGTTCAACGATTGGGCACCGATGAATGCGGCAACGTCCGAGTTCTTGCGGTGAACCAGGGGCATGAACCCGTTTTTGGCCAGTTCGGCTTCCCGACGGTCGCTGATCGCAATTTCCGTAGGGCACTTCATGTCCACGCCACCGTCATCGGTCGGGAAGGTGTGGGCTGGCAGGTTTTCTACCGCGCCGCCCGATTCGACACCGCGGATGGACGTGCACCACCCGTAGTATTTGAAGGATCGGTTGATGTTGACGGCCATCGCATAGGCTGAGTTGGCCCAGCAATACTTGCTGTGGTTGCCGCCCGCGGTTTCTTCTTCGAAGTCGAACTCGTCCACCGGGTTGGTTTTGGCGCCGTAAGGCAGCCGCGCCAGGAAGCGGGGCATGGCCAAACCGATGTACTTGGAGTCGTCCGATTCCCGCAGGCTTCTCCAAGCTGCGTACTCCGTGTTCGTGAAAATTTTCGTCAGATCACGCGGGTTGGCAAGCTCTTGCCAGGAATCCATCTGCATCAGCGCTGGAGACGCGCCAGAGATGAAGGGGCAGTGCGCTGCAGCGGCCACTTTGGCCATTTCACCCAGCAGTTCAACATCTGGCGGGCTGTGGTCAAAATGGAAGTCGCCTACCAAGCAGCCAAAAGGTTCACCACCAAACTGTCCGTACTCTTCCTCGTACACCTTCTTGAAGATGGGGCTCTGATCCCACCCTACGCCCTTATAGCGTCGCATGTTGCGATGCAACTCCTTCTTGGAGATGTTCATCACGCGGATCTTCAGCATCTCGTCCACTTCGGTGTTGGTCACCAGATGCTGCAGCCCACGCCAGGCGCCTTCCAGTTTTTGGAATTCGGCATGGTGAATGACCAGATTGACCTGTTCCGACAGCTTGCGGTCAATTTCCGCAATGATGGCTTGGACCGTCTGGTAGGCATCGTTGGAGATGGTTGCTACGGACGCGAGTGCTTGCTGAGCCAGGGTTTGAACTGCAGCTTCTACAGCGTCGCGGGCTTGGTCGGTTTTAGGCTTGAATTCCTTGTTCAACAAGGAAGCAAACTCGTGCCCTTCGAGGGTGTGGGCCGCGTTGGATTCATTAATGGGTAGTGCGCTCATGGGTGAATTCCGTTCACTGTTCTGCTTCAGGCGGCGTCGTTTTGTACAGAGCCTTCCACGGGGTCCGCGGCGGGCTTGGCACCTGCGGCCAGGGACTTGAGCAGTGCCGGGTCTTGCAACACCTTGCGAATCAGCTCTTCAGCGCCCTGTTTGCCATCCATATAGGAAAGTAGGTTGTGCAACTGGGTGCGTGCTTCCAGAAGGGTGTTCAGTGGACCTATGTTTCGCGCGACTGCTGCGGGCGAGAAGTCATCCATGCTTTCGAAGGTCAGATCCACACTCAGGTAGCCCTCGCCGGTGAGCGTATTTGGGACCAGGAACGATGCGCGCGGCTTGATCGACTTCATGCGTGCGTCGAAATTGTCAATGTCGATGTCGAGAAATTTACGATCCGCGATCTCTGGCAGATTCTCCAGGGGCTTGCCCGAGAGGTCCGCCATCACACCCATAACGAACGGGATGTGCACTTTCTTTTCGGAGCCATAGATCTCGACGTCATATTCAATCTGGACCCGGGGAGCCCGGTTTCTGGCGATGAATTTCTGCCCGCTTTTCCCCACCTTGGTGATTGACATGTTTACCTCTCAAGTTGTCTGGATCAAAAAACCTGCGCGAACTTCGTTGGAATCTTTGACGAAAGAATTTCCCGGTTCAAATGCTTACAAAGTTGTGTGAAACCACCACAGTGAACAATCGCCAAGGCACAAAATTTTTGACTCTGCAAAAGCTCGCATCCTCTTCATGCAGTGGCCCTGAAAGGTTTCCGCATGCGTTACCACTTAGGCGAAGAGTTACAAGCGAAACTTCTGAGAACTTTGTGTGTGGCGCTGTCTGTGCGTTGGCGTATCTCAGTATCTAAGGCTTCCTGCACTTGACTGTTACAGTTCGTAGATTCAATGGGTGCCGTCTGTCTGCGTGCCGGTGATCACCTCGATCTGTTGCAGGCTTTGCGGTGCCAGTTCTCGCAGGATGTCGATAAAGCCCATCCCCATCAGCCGGGCGGACCTGCGGATCAACAGCGATGCTGGATTGGTCGGTTCGGTGGACTCCAGAAACTCTGCGATCTTCACCAACTGCCTGATGGCGTCGTCCCGGGTGCGGATCTCGGCTGACTCAGCGCGATGTATGGATTGGGCTGTGGGTGCATCCGCCTCTTGTGCCGGGTCCAGCGCGTCGGTCGTAGCCCCTCTCTTGGGGACGAGATCGGTCAACAACGCGATCAATGCCTGTATGTTGCCGAGGTCAGGGTGCTGGTGGCTGGGCAGCTTGTCGGCACACAGTTGGGAGATTTTCCAAAGAGAAGCCTTCGCTTGAGGAAGCGCTGCCAAGCGCGCGTCATCACGTTTCAGGGCATCGTCCATACCAAGCCGCAACTGTTCCAGGGTGAGCTGGGGATTGGATTCTGCGCGTTGTCCGCGCGCAAGGACCTCCGCGTCGCGCACAGTGAAATTACCAAAGGTGGAGCGGACGAATTCGGTTTGCCGCAGTTCGCGCAGCAGGCCCGCCACATCGTTCAGGATTGCAACAGCGTTCATCCGCATGAAGTAGTCATCGTCCTCCGCTATGGGGTGCACGTGGTCCCAATACCGTTCCAACAAAGCGGCCATCAAGGCAAGGCCTTGTGCGAGCCCATCCAGGCCTGCGGTATTGGTCCACGACCTGCACAAGAGTCCTGCTATGCGCATGTCTTTGCTTTGACAAAGCAATTGCGCGGCACTCTTCTCCACTGCTTGCCAATCGGGCTCTTCTGCAGGAATGATGGTGTCGCCGTATTGCTGTTCCAGCTTTCCTTGTGCTGCCTGCTCCAAAGCCAGGAACTCCGGCGCATAGGTCATTTCAGGACCACACGGCGGGCTGGATGTCGCCGGGTTCAAAAGCTCGTCAATGTTGGTCATTGGAATTTCGGGTTCAAAAAGATGCGGCCGCTGGCTCCGTTGGGAGTACGTGGGCTATGAAAACAGTTGCGAGAACAAAGCTCTATTGAGCGTTCCGCGATGTGTCACGTCTCGGTAGTCGAACCGCGCCGTCGGAGACACCCACCAGAGGCTGCAGTCGCTCTGAGGTGCCAAACAGTGCCGCCACTCACCCACCGGGAGCTGAACCTTTTCGTCGCCAAGCTGCTGCGCGTACGAAGCTTCGCTCAGGTCGGAAAGAATGTCATCAATCAGAGACGGCTGTCGTGTCTCAGTGCGCCGTACTTCGAAAGGCGGGGTGATGTACGAAACATGCTCGTCCAACTTTTCGGCCGACATTGACAAGCGTCTGGCATCAACGATGGCCGTACGAGCGCCCGTAAAAAAGGTCTTTAGTCTTGCGTCATCTGCCAGCGTGCTGCCCGTATGAGGAGCCGCGGCCATGATGGTTAGTGGGTAGTACCGGCCCACGCGATCCATGCTGGGTGCCAGTGCGCCAATCACTGCATTGCCGGTGACCTGGGCCGACGCCACAAAAAACCACACTGGCGCTGCGACAAAGGCTTCTGGCCAAGCCTGCGCGTTCGAGGTGCGAAGTTCATCCATGCCAGCCCGCAACCAGGTGTCCCATTCGGTTGCCAATGCGTGTGGCAAACGTCGGCTCGCGAAATCTCCCAGACTGGGGAGCTTGCCGTACCATCCGACCGCTCCTGGGACGGCACTGTTGCGCGCCTCATTGGTCAGAGGTTGTTCGGGCATTCGAACTCCTCCATGGCCTTCAGCCGGAAAGGATTGAGGACGCTGCTGGTCGTGACTTCGAATCTCACCCGGCGTCCATCGACGTTGAAGATGGCCGTGAACTTCTCGGGCGCGTTGCCGGGAAGGATTTGCGCGCGATCAAACAGGCGGTGCAGCGCCCAGGGGCCCTCGGTCACGAGTCCGGAGTTTTCTGCACCTGCAGCTGTGATCTGCAACCTGACTTGGCCAGTTCCTCGCGTGCCGGGCCAGTTGACGGATTTTGGAATTTGCGGGCCATGCTGGTAGCGCAGCACGTCGCCGTCGACATCCAGCACCATCTGGGATATGGACGCATCCATCTCGATGGGCTTGATATCGAGGCGAATGCCGGGCGCCTTGCCCCCTGCACGGAAAAAGACGTCTCGTATCGTCGCGGACTTTTGAAACGACGCGAGAGAGGCTGATCCGCCAACTGGCGTACCGTCCACCCCCTGCTTGAAAGTCCAGGTGGCGGTGGAAATATCTACCATGGGTTGCAACGTGCTGCGGAAGAATTCATCCATCGTTCCGCCTGCGGCGAATAGCTTGGAAAAATCATCGGCAGTGACGTCCCGCCCCGCGCTGCGTGTAAAGGGGTAGCGTCCGAGAATGGCCCTCCGGCAGAAGTCCCCAATGGTGGCGTTCAGATTTCCGCCGATGGTGCTGCGCACGTCTCTGCCCACCATGGTGGAAGTCGCCTCTGCAAGATCGTCATACATCACATTCAGGGGAGGAGGCAGGCGTTTGGCCTCCGCCCGCACTCGTTCCAAGGTAGACGACAAGGTGGGCGGAACAGTGCCTCCGGCTTTGACTTGCTGGCGCGCAGCAGCGATAACGGCAGATGCTTCGTTGAGGACCTGCAGGCTTTGCGTCAAGGGCGTCGGGCCGGATCCGTTGCTGGTAGCCAGGCGCCGGTATTCGCGGAAACGGAAATCCACGATGTCTGCCTCCAGCGTTCCGCTGGGTGCCAACCCGCCTACGTTGACCTGCTTGCCAGTCAGGCGGCTCAGCTGGCGCTGCTCTTCCCGGATGCGGTTGAGTTTTTCACCCAGCCAACTGCTGGTGCCTGCACTGTTGGCGCCCTCTGCGTCAGGCCGCCTCGCCAGAGTGGTTTCGCGGGCAACGGCGCGAATGAATTGTTCCAAGCTGGAGTTTGCTGCAGAGTACAGGCGGGCTTGTTCGCCTGCCTGATCCAGAGAGCCGATGCGTGTGGGCCGGACATCCGCAAGGTAGTCTTCCCAAAGCTTGGCGTACTCCATGAGGTAAAGCCGTTTGACCTCATTGGCCATCTGCCCTGTCAGGACCTCTTGGGTGGTGCTTCGTCTGCCGTCTGCTTGGCCGATTACCCATCCTTCTTCCTTGGAGAGCAGAGTTGTGACTTTGGGAACTTCGTGCAGGAAAACACCGTGGTAGCCGTCGTAGGTAAACAACCCAGATATGCCCTGAGTCAGGGGGCGGCCGCTTCGGCGGCTGAAAACCTGCGGTGCTTCAGGGCCGCTGGCCCGAACGACATTGAAATCCGCAGGAAGATTGTTTCCGGTGATCAGCAATTGCTTTAGGCGACTGTAGGCGCGCTGCGCTGGGGACATTTGCGCCAGGCGCTGGCGCACTTCGGCCACCAGGGCGGTGTCGATCGGTGTTGTAGCCAAGACAACGCGCTCATCCATCAGTCGATCAAGATGGTGTGAAAGCCGGTCTCCCACTCCCGCCTGCACCAGTTCGGGTGTGAGGCGGGCATCCCATTCATGCCGGATCCACGCTTTGACAGTGCGGGCTTCGAAGCGATCCGCATCGTGAACCATCAGGTAGGCCTTCAGTGCTTCATAGCTTGCCTCTGGGTTAGTGGTAGACGTCTGCTGCAGGGAACTGCGCAGTTGCCTGACGATGCCAGGTAACCAAGCATCTTCGAGCAGGCGCAGATAGGTGTTGTCAGCGGCGGTTTGCACCTTAGGTACTTGCAAAAGGCCCCATCGCCAACTGACCGGTGGAGAGCCCGTATACCGTTCGCTGACCGCCAAAGATTCGGCATGGTCCAACAGCGGCAGGATGGCTACGAGGTTTTCCAGATCGGTGTTCTTGGCCTCATCCACAGCGTGGCGCAGCGTCGCCACGCTCTCCTTGACTTCGTCCAGATATGCCAGGTTGTTGCTGTTGCTGATGCTCCAAGCCAGCGCAGCGCCCGCAAAGAGCAGCGCCAACCCGATCAGCCCTCCTGCCTGAAGCAAGCGAAGCTGACGTTCTTTTTTTGCGTTGCGTCCCGTAAGGCCCGCTTCGTTGAACATCACCCCCTTGAAAAGGGTCTCGATGAAAAAGCTTTTGCCTTGCTGTCCTCCGAAAGACTTTGACGGGCTGGCCACCGCAAAGCGGCGTTTCAGTGCAGACAGAACGCGATCAAAGGGCATTCCTTCCTGCGTACCGCTGGTGAAGTAGACGCCTCTGAAAAGCGGCTTTTCCTTGAAACGGGAAGAAGAAAATGCGCCTTCCAGGGTTTGCCGCACAACATCCCGAAGTCCCTCGAACTGCTGAGGAAGTGCATAGATCAGCCCGCGACGTGTCAGGTCGGGCTCGGCCAGCAGGCGTTGAGGGAGCAGCCGGTTGATCTGGGACACCAGTGCGTCGAACTCGGACGTGAACTGTGCCGTGGGATCGAGGCTTGGCAAGGACTCCTTGTACGCCTGTGTGAATCCCCAGACCTGCGCACGTTCTTCGCGTGTCATCTGACCGAAGAACTCGTTGAACCCCGCCAACAAGTCCGTCTTGGTGACGAGTACGTATACGGGAAACTTGATGGCCAATTCCTCGCACAGCTCGCCCAGACGCATTCCGATGGTTTTGGCCAGGCGCGCGCGCTCGGCCTCATTGCTGCTCAAAAGCTCTTGCACGCTGAGCGTCACGATGACGCCATTGATCGGCTGTCGGCCTCTGAAACGTTTGAGGAGCTGAAGAAATCCTGACCAGGCAGCCTTGTCCTGCACCGCGTCGCTTTCCTGGGTCGTGTACCGGCCGGCGGTGTCCAGAAGCACGGCCTGGTCCGTGAACCACCAGTCGCAGTTGCGTGTCCCCCCGACCCCGCGGATGGAGCCTTTGCCGAACTGTTCAGCCAAAGGAAAATTCAGGCCAGAGTTGACCAGGGCAGTGGTTTTCCCAGAGCCTGGTGAGCCGATGATGAGGTACCAGGGCAGCTGATAGACGTAGCGCTTGGTAAAGCGACCCAGAAGCCCGCTCTCCGTCTCGCCAAACCGGGTCTTGGAAAGCACCTGGACGGCTTCTTGGAATCGGCCTTCGAGTTCCGCCACCTCCTCATGTCCGGGCGCCCGATTTTCGACTGTGTCACGACCGGCAGTGAGCCGAGCTAACTGGCCCAGCAACTTGTCGTTCATGCGCTTGGCTCGCCACCATTTGAGCAGAAGCCTCATGAACCACACTAAAAAAAGCGCAGCAATCAAGGACCAGCGAACGGCTTCGCTCTCCAGGGGTTGGTAGGGTTTGATGTAGACCAGTGGCCCAATAAACCATATGACCAGGCTCAAAAGCACCAACCCGCAGAACACCAGCACGTGCCGGTTGAAAATCAGTGCGGCCATATTTCTCAGAATGCTCATTTCCGGGTGCCTTCGACTCGGGGGCTGGGGTTGCCGATGGCTTGAAGCTCACTGTCACGCACTTGAGGCGCCACCATCAGAATGATTTCCACACGCCGGTTTCTTGCCTTGCCTTCACTGGTCGTATTGGGAGCCACTGGGTCCGCTTCACCGCGGCCTTCTGCGCGCACCCGGCTGCTGTCACGCACGGTCCTCAACAGCATGTCGGACACTGACTGGGCGCGTTCCTGAGAGAGGTGCCAGTTGGATGGAAAGCGCGCGGTGCGGATGGGCGAGGTGTCGGTGTAGCCGTTCACCACCACCTTGCCTGGTACCTCGTTCAGCGCAATAGCCACCCGTTCAATAACTCGGATGTAGCGGGGCTTCACGACGGTAGAGGCCGGATCGAACAGCCCATCGCCCCGCAAGATGATCGTGCTGCGGTCTGCCTGGTCGATAACCTCCACCAGACCTTCTCTTATCTCTGGCTCCAGAAATTGGCGTAGCCGTGGTTTGTCCACCGAGGCCACTGCGGCAATCGCTTTGGGAAACCGGATGCCATTGATCGCCGCAAACAGCGCATCGGACTGGGCAGCGAGCCGGTAGTTGAACCATAGGAACAGCAGGAATGCCAGCAGCAAGGTCAGCGCCGTGGCGACCCATAGCGGAACCATGGTCCAAGGCGGAGCTGCCTTGCGCTCCTCGCCTTTCCAGCGCACCGACAGTGCACTGCTACGGTCACCACGCGTGCTCTCAATCAATGCCAGAAGGCGCGCTTTGAGAGTTTCCAGCTGGCTGCCCCCGTTTTCGATCACCCGGTACCGGCCTTCAAAGCCAAGCATCAGGCAAAAATACATGAGCTCGATCAGATCAATGTGCTGGTGCGGTGTCTGAACCAGCTTGGCAAGCAGCTGGAAGAATTTCTCGCCGCCCCAGGTCTCGTTGTGCAAAGCCACCAGCAGGCTGTACTTTGGCCAAACGCCGGAGCCACCCCAGGGCGTCTGTGCCGCAGCCTCGTCCACCACCGTGCACAGGCAGTACCGGGCACCTATCACTGTTTCAATGGGCACCCCAGCCACCCCCGCGCCGCGTTCGAATTCACGGATATTCGCCAGCAACAGGCGCTGGAAGCCCTCCGGGTCTGAATTCGATGCCATTGCCCGTATTTGCGGTATCAGATTCAACAGCGTGTTTGCCGAAGCCACTAGCGGGTTCCCACCGCTGATGACGTCAGGGAGATCGGTGCGTGACGCCGCTGCAGGTGCGGGCATCGATGGATCCATCAACCCCGCGATCCCGTCAGTGGCGGAGCCGCTGGTTGCCGCGGCGAAAAGGTTGTCCGTCATTTGCATGGTCATAGACGTGGGTTATCTGCGAATGGCCCAGAACTCCAATTGCAGTTCGGGGAATTCACCGGATACGTGCATGGCCAGCCCGCCGGAGTTGTTCAACTGTCGCCACAAATCGTGGGTGGTATCCACCTCAAAGTATGAATAGCCTGCGTGGTACGGGATCTCGCGTGGTGCCACGGAGAGCGATCGCAACACGACGCCAGGAAGGTGCAGGTTGACCAAGTCGCGGATTCTTTCCACCGGACCAAGCTTGGTCTGAGTGGGAAAGTGGGTGCGTAGAAACTCCACCGTGGTCTGTGCGTGAACCGCAAGGACGAAATCGCAGGTCGTAAGTAGTTCGGTAGAGGGGATGAGCGCGACACGAACTCCGTATTGCCGCTCCTGCAACTCGATCTGAATGGCGTTTTGTTCAAGTACGGACGACAAACCACGGCGCAGTTCCAGCATCAGCGGTGGAAAGCAGCTGCGCAGATCATCGTGTTCATACGTAGGCATTGCGGCTGGCCTGCGCTGTTCGCGCGTAAAAGTTGCCAACTCGCCTGCCATCTTCAGGAGGTCGTCAAAAAGGCGTTCCGGATGAATGGTCCTCGCACGCACCCAGTGCTCCACAGCGGGTTCCCATCGATTGATGTACTGCAGCATCAAAAAGTCGCCCACCTCGCCGACGCCACCCCGGCCGGGCTGTATCAGGCGTTCTTCAAGGGCTGCACCCCGTTGTTTCAAAAGGCCGTGCAGCTCTTTGCAGTAGTGGAACAGGGCGCTCGTTTCAGAGTTGTTGACGACGGTCGGAATGAAGGACTTTTCCAGTAGCACCGAGCCATCGGATTTGCGCTCGACCACGTGGGCCACAGGCAGAGAAACCCATCCATCCGATAGCTCCCGCGCGGGGCGAAGGCTGAAACGGACTCTGCCGAGTTGAACTTCTGCAGGCTGCGCTCCCACATCGTTCACGTCAGAGACTTCCATCACCTCCGCTTGGTAACGGGTCATTCCGGTATGCGTTTCGCTCAGTGTCACCTCAGCACCGCTGCGGCGTCGCAATGGCAGCGAAAGGTGGATGATCGCGTCCTTGATATCTTTCCCCACGTCAAATGGCGGTGGAGGTTCGTCGACCTGGGGGATGTCAAACGGCGTGCCATCTGGCATGACACCTTTGGCAGACACCACAGCGATCTTGCCGAGTGCCAGCATCTGCGTGTCCAGCGTGAGCTCTGAAAACCCCCAATAGAAGGATTGAGAGGGCAGGCTGCGGCCCTGCACCAGAAAATCAATGTACCGCTCTTGTTGTTGAAAGTGCTGGGGACGCAGGAACATACCTTCCGCCCACACCACCTTTCGTTGCCAAACCATGGTGTTACCTTGTTGTTGTTTGATGCTGAACCCGGATTGCGTCGCGTGATACGGTGACGAGGTAGCGCACCGGCTTGAGCCGTTCCGTCTCGCCGAGACCCCACCAGCGGCGGCGCATCTCGACAGAATTGGGTGCATCTACCGAGGCTCGCCACGTGCTGCGTTCCAAGTCCCGGTAGGCGGCAAAGAAGCCAAAAGACCGCACATCCGGATTGCCCTTTCGCTCGATGATCCGGCGCTCGCCCGGAGCTATCAGAAATTCCTCACGCCGCACAAAGTCGCCTCCCAGCTGGCTTTCGTCTTTGTCCTGAAGGTCAAAAAAGCTGGAGCGCTCGAATGCCGCCGGAGCCCGCAGCTCATAGATCCGCAAAAGCACGGGTTTAGGCATCCCGTCGATATCCGGGTTTAGGCTTCTTTCCGAAACGATTTCGATGATGGCGGGGGGAACGGCCGTCGGTGCCTCAGTAGGGCGATTGAGCGTGTTTACGACACCGCATCCGGACAGGGCCCAAGCCATCGTGGAGAGAAACGCGATCTGAGCGATCTTTCTTGAGCTGAATTTGGTCATGGTTGTGGTTGTGGTTGTGGTTTTGGCTGTGGTCGGGAGTTAACCCTTGGCGCCTCAATTGACTGCTTGATTGGCGGAGACCCAAACAGCCAGCGCGCTGAGGTTGTCTTGGTGGGGGCGGCCTTGGGTCATCACCGAACCTGTCATGTTGCGCAGCCATGCGTCGGGCCGCTCGGACGTCTGCAGTGCGTTTTCCATATCGGACTCAAGCAGGTTCTCCCACAGTCCATCGGAGCAGAGAAGGAATGCATCGCCTTCCATCAGCTCCAAAGACTCGCTCAGGACGGTGGGAGGGACCTGGGACTCTGCACCCACTGCTCCGGCGAGGACACTGCGGTTTGGCAATGAACGCGGATCACTTTTGGCATAAATACCAGCGTGCAAAAGTTGCTGCACGACGCTATGGTCTTCGGTCATGCGAAGTACCTTGCCGCCGCGAAAACAGTACAGCCGCGAGTCACCCCAGTGCGCCCACAGGGCTCTTCCTGTGAGTGGGTCAATGCACAGCAGGACCACGGTGGCACTCATGTGCATCCGGGATTTGGACAACGGTTGCTCCTCGGACACCGTGTGCTCTGCCCGAGATATTAGAGAGGCCAGACTGGCGGGCGCAAACAGCGGGTTTTCTCGGTAGCCGCCCAACACTGCGTCCACGGTGAGGCGCGCTGCCAATGCCCCATTGCCATGCCCACCGGCGCCATCTGCCAAGGTGCAGCAAAAGCCCTGGCGACCTAGGTCAATCATCCCCAGGTAGTCCTCGTTGGCTGCGCGTGCGCCACGCTCGGTGATGGCAGAAACCTTTAACTGCAACCGATGCGATTCACCTGCGATATGGGTAATCACAGCGCCTCCCCGGCGGCCCGCGCCGCGTTCTCGTAAGCTTGTACGAATGTGGTGCCTGAGAAGGCCATCAAGTCATCCTCAGCGTGTTGCCGAATGGACTCATACCTCTGCTGGTATTCATCCCACAAAGCGGCTTTGCGGTGCAGGGACGACAGTTTGCTCAGCATGCTCGCTGAGTTTGCAGCCTTTTGCTCCAGCTCTGCTGGGTTCAGGCTGTTCACAGCCTCGGTGTACGCAGCGCGGATGCCGGCCATCAGGGCGATTTGGTGCACTGCCAAGTCGTTGAAGGCCTCTTGAAGCGCAGGAACGGGCTGCATGAATCCCGGGAAGTTCTGGCCAACGAGCTGCAGCATCACGCCCTCGGCCGTAGGCAAAAATTTCAGCGGGTTGTTCTTGCCGGATGCGATGATGGTCACATCCGCCCGAAACTCCCGCTTGATCTCTGAACGGGCCGAGAGCAGATCAATAGACCCTTGTACGGCGATACGAAGCGCTTCACCGAAATCGCGCATGAAATCGGGTGTGATGGTGAGAGCGGCGCGGTTCGGCGCAACACCTGCACCCTCCAAGAATGCCGCTGCCAGCTCATGGTTCGCATGCGTTGGGGTCGGGGCTTGACCCTGAAGCGCCGAATTCCCCGCCGAGGTCGATATCGGCGATGGCACCATTGAGGGGCAAGCCTCGGTTTGAATCGGTACGCTGGAGGTGGAAACTGTTATTACGGGCGAGTTGGCCTGAAGGCTGGCTTCGCTGGTGCGCGAGGCCGAGGCGGGCGACTGTTCTTTGACACACGGTTGAAAGAGCTGGAGGCCAGGGTCCTGCGCTGCTGACGCCGGTGCCTGAGTGCCGAACAAATCCAGGTCCAAGCCTTGCATGGTTTGAAGGCCTGCTGCTTGCGCAGCCTCAGCCGCTTGTATGGCACCAGGCATGGACGCTGGCGCCAGACTGGCGGCTTCAGACGTTGCAGTGGCTGCCTGCGAAGTAAGTGGCAAATCGCCGCTGTCATGCGGCACTCCGCGCGGCAGGCTGAAAATCTGGTTGAGGTCTGATCCCCGGGACAGGCCATGCTCTTCGGCCTCTGCATACATGGACTCACCCGGTTCGCGAAAGAGCTTGAGCGGGTTGAGTTCTATATGAGGGTCCAACTGTTTGGGAAGTCCTGTGTGCGCTGCACTGTCCATGTCTCCCGCAAACTGCGTTGTTTGCGGCAACGATTGCAAAAGCTCGTCATTCTTAAGTTGCGCCACTTCCGTCAGGCTCTTCGCAGCAAGGTCTCCGCTCCACACGTCGCGCTGGTCAGCGGCTTCCTTGGGATCTGCCGCGAAGGGATCAAAGTCATCCGGTATCACCATGGGTCGGTGCTGCGGCTTATGAACGTGAGTCTGGGAAGCTGCCGCACGCGCAAAGGGTGCCAGTGTGCTGGCCGCAATGGCGGATCGGGCTTCAGGATCGCCGCATGCGATTGACTCGGTGCCACCGTCGAAGACCGGAGTGGTGGATTCAGCGATGGCCGTCGTCTCTGCGGTGGCGCGCGGGGCGTCCACACGACCCAGAAAGGAAAACGGGTTGCTGTCCGTGGCAGTAGCTACGTCACTGGCGGGCGCCACATTCGTATGGAGTTCGACCAGCTCACGGGCCAGTGGCTGCTCGCCGACGATGGGCGGTATATCTGCCCATGGGTTGGGCAGCGATGCGAGATCCAGCGTGGAAGAGGCTACCTGTTCAGGCACGTGAGCAGTAGCGGTTTCCTGCGACTGGAGGCATGCGCTGCTGGTGCTGGATGCTTCAAAAATTTCGCCTCGGTCCGCAAGTGAGCGTTGAGATGCGTCTTGAACTTTGGCAAGAATTCGGTATGAGCCTATGACGACCTCGGCGCCCTGCTGGAGGGGCACCTCCTGACCTGAAAAAACTTCCAATCCGTTGACGTGAACCGATCGGCGTTCGCACAAGTTGGCCAGATAGGCCTGGTCTGAATCGACTCTCACCATAGCGTGCACACGCGCAACCTCAGCGTCGGTGTCTGGTAGCACCAGTTTGTTTTGGCCTGAACGTCCGATGGTGCCGCCCGCCATGCCAAAAATTGCCGACCACGCACGGTCTGCCGGAGCCCCCGCTTGGTGAGTGACCACCAGTTCAATCTTCTCCATCTGATTCGCTCGTAGGATCTCTGCCGTCAGGGCGTCTTGCGTGTTGAGCGCTTGTTGCGCGCCGCATTCCGGGCGTTGTTGAACTCGCGCCCCCACACGGGGTGGCCCTTCTCGGCTTCCGTCAGTTGAAATGTGGGATCTTGTTCTAGCGCTAGATCAAACTGTTGTCGGCACGGCCGAACACGGCCCAGGGCGCAGTGGCTGAAAGCCATGAACTTTCTCGCTTTGATCTGGGAGGTCAAAGTCAATTCCGGCGCTTCTGCGAGCGGCGTCAGTTTCACGATGGCCTCATCAAACTGACCCTCGGCATAGACGCTCAGTGCCTCCGCCAAGAGCGCCTCTTTTTCGGCCCGAGGGTCAACGGGGGCGACTGGCGCCGGGGGCGGGGTAACGGGTTGCACGGTTTCAACCTTGGCTGGCGGCGCTTCGGGCGTGGTCTGGCAAGCAGCAAGAAGGGCGCTGGCGCAGCCGATCATCAGAAAGTTAAAAAGGCGGGGTGGCATTGTTTATCTCGCGTCAAAGTCATGGGTGATGGTGATCGTTTCGTCCGAGTCAACCTTCAGTGTCTTTCGCACCGTTTCGAAACCGGGATTGGTGAGTTCAATCGTGTGAGACCCTGGTGGCAACTTGAACTCCGTCAGAGGAGGAGTGACTCCCAGGCGCTTGCCGTTGAGATTGACATTGGCCCATGGCGCAACGCGCAACTGCAAGTTGTTTTCCGAACGCGGCTTGTACCGCGCAAGCGATGTTTGGGTCATCGCGCCACCGGGTAAAGGCTGGAATCCAGCCAACGGGAGCATCGGGGTAATTGCCGTTATGACGGTGCTATTCAGAGCGAAGCTGCCGGTGGGTGTGTTCACCGGGCCCTTGGCGCCTCCTGTGCCTGCTAATGCGCGGCCGCATCGCCAGCCGCGTTTTGCCTGCGCTTTCAAATAGGCGTCACGCCAAGGAGTGCCCTGCAGTTCGTAATCCTCCAAGGCAAAACTCGGCCTCGCCTCCAGGGCCGAGTCAAATGCAGCATCACAACGTGCCCATTCCTTGTTAGTGCAGAACACAAACGCCAGATACTTGTGGGCAGTCGCCCTCTCTCTGCGGTCTGGAAGGCCAGCAAACAGCGATGCCTGCAAGGCTTTTTCGGCTTGATCGAGTTTGCGTGATTCGTAGAGCGAAATTCCTTGCCCGAGAAGTTGGCGGCCTGAAGCGGCATCGGCTGCGCGGGTGTCGGTGGAAAGCTGTTCTTCGCAGTCTGTGGATGCAACAGCCGCATGGGTGCCCACCCAGAGGTAAAAAGCAGCCCAGCGCAGTAAAGCGTTTATGTGCATGGCATCAAGGAATCGGCGAATCGGTGGCTACTCGAACTGGTGGCTCAATACCACCGGCTCACCCTTTTTGACCTGCACAGTCCTCACCGTAGAAGCCGCTGCTGGATTGCTTACCTCAATGCGGTGGGTTCCTTCGGGAAGTTCAAGTTGCGTGAGTGGCGGCGTAGTTCCCTGCACCGTCCCATTGACAGAGACTCGCCCCCAAGGGCTCACCCTAAGCACCACTCTGCCCATGTCGACGACGGGTTTTGCAGGTGGCTTCTCTGTGAGCGCTGGGTCAGGCATGCCGAGGGCTTGGGAGGGGCTGGATGCGACAGCACTGCCCTCGGGCCTGGGGGTGGTCTCAGCTCGTTCTGAAACTGAATTGGAGAGATCGTTGGCGGCTGACGCTGGCAAGAGTGGTGCAACAGGTTCAGCCACCTCAAGCCGATTGATGAGTGCAAGGGCTTGGCTGCGGTATGCACCTGCCGGCTGCGCTTCAAGGTACGCGTCAAGTGCAGCGACATTACCGGCAGCCTGTGCTTGCTGCCATTGCTGTTCGTCAAGAATGGTCGCGGTGTCGTGTGGCGTGGCGGATGTGTCTCTGCTCACCCACCACACGATACCGACAACGACTGAAAAAAAGACCACCGCAACTGAAACCCAATGGGCAGTGGTCAGAGCGAATGTTTTTCTGGAAACGGGTGCGGCGCTTGGTATCTCAGGAGCTGCCTTTTTCTGAACCTCAGTTTCAGGGAAAACGACTTGGGCCGCGGCAGCCACCGGTGGTGGCGCAGTGACAAAGCTTGGTGGCTCAACGGAGCGGAGCCGCGATGTGTCGATAGACGCTGATGTCTGCTGGTTGGCAGCACGTAGGTTGCTCGACTGCGGTAGTGTCGGGCGGGCACTCGATTCGACCGGTGCTACAGGCCCGGGTATCGGTGCATGCGGTGTACCTTGCATTGGGGTGGGCTGGCCACCCCCTGCATCAGAAGTGAACATCCCCGCTTTTGTGTCCGCTATGGCCATACCCATCTCGCTCAAGAGCGGATGGTGAAGGGGTTCGCCGGGCGCGTTGGCCGCGCTCTTCGGAAGGGGTGAGGCGGCGCTCGACGAGGCTGCTGAGCTTGCCCAAGGGGCGAATACCGGCGACGTCATGGTGGTGACACCCAGCAGTTCTTTTAGTTCGCCAATCGTCTGCGGCCTGTCTTGCGGCTTCACCGCCAGGGCGCGGTGAACGCCATGCAGGAACTGCGCTGAGTAACCCGGGTGGGTGGAGGTTGTCAGAGCCGCGACCGGATCGTTGATCATGCGCGCCACCGAGGTCGCCGGGGGTTTTCCGGTGATGGAGAGGTAGAGCATGGCGCCGATTTGGTAGATGTCGGTCCATGCCCCCTGGGGCATTGCACCGTCGTCCACATACTGCTCGATGGGGGCAAAACCTGGCTTGAGCACCATGGTCAGCGCCTGCGTCATGTCGCCGATAATTCGGCGTGCCGCGCCAAAGTCCAGCAGCACAGGCATGCCAGAGTTTTGCAAGAACACATTGTCTGGAGCGATATCGCGGTGGTAGCAATCAGCCGCGTGGAGCATCTCCAGAACGTCGAGAACTGGACTGATGATGGCCGCGAGCGTGCGTTGGTTCACGCGCCCTTGCTGGCTTGTCAGGAACGCGCGAAAGGTCTGCCCTTCATAGTGGCGCATCACCATGTATGCCGTACCGTTGTGCTCAAAGAATCGGTAGACATGAACCAGCGCGGGGTGAGAGAACTTCGCCAGCAAGCGCGCTTCATTGATGAAACTGCGCAGGCCCGCATCGAATGCGCCGCGGTGCTGGGAGCGCACATGAATCTCGTTCGAGGATTTGCGCCCCGCCAGTGTGGCTGGCATGTATTCCTTGATCGCGACGATGCGGTCTAGGCTCACATCTCTCGCCCGGTACACGATGCCGAATCCACCCTCGCCGATGACATCGAGCAGCCGGTACTCGCCTATGTGCACGCCGGGTGCAAGGCAATTGGCGGAACCTCCCACAGTTTCGATCATTACGCGACGCCCTTAATTCTTCGTTCTCGGATATCCGCTCTTTTCAGCCATCGCCAAAACGATTGGCCTTGGCACCGGCAACTTTCGGCTGTTGAGTGCATGGGCCACAACCCATTCATCTGATCTGTCGTTTGATCAACTAGTGCAGCGCAAATGGGGACTGCGATAGCACCAACCATTAATTCCTCCAACGCAACCCCCCATGGTCCTCTTGGCATGTGCCCAGCCATTTGCACCAAGTGATCGGCACCCATTTGTGCCACCCCTCTCTTGGGTGATGTCGTTGTCTTGAAAGGGGTGCAGACAGCCGGAGGGCTCGATTGATCGCGGGCGAGTCTACCGTGGGCAAGTTGCAGAACATCACGCTAAACACCGCGTTTTCGGCTCAAGAAACACACTGTTTCCAATGTTGCGGAGGCTGGCTTATTTGCTGTCACTTGATACCCCTGTATCGAAATCGCGCTCGTATCATGCGCCCGCAAACAAGCTTGCGAGGGAGGGGAATTCAAGCAAGCAGCGGGTCCTTTCACAGAAGGGCTATCGCAAATGGCGCGTGCGCGTGCAAGGTTAGGCAGATGGCTGACCTGCCAACTGCGTGTCCTGCTTCGCGGGCGGTTTCCTACTCCTCTCTTGGCTGTTTCTTCTGCAGGAAGTCTTTGCTTTTGCAGAAATTTTGAGCGCGAGCGCGTTGCTTCTGGCTGCGTCAGCCTCGCATTTTTTGAACCAAGAAGAGGTATTGGAATGACAGTTGCGATTTTTATGAAAGTGGAAGGTGCCAGCGGCGAGTCCAAGGACGCGGCACACAAAGACTGGACCGACGTTGAGTCGTTCACATGGGGCGTGACCCAGCCGCACTCGATGTCCTCGGGTGGCGGTGCCGGTGCTGGCAAAGCAGACTTTCAGAACTTGAATATCGTTGCCAACATCGATAAGTGCTACCCCGCTGTGCTCAAGCATTGCGCGACTGGCAAGCACTTGGGGCAAGTGGAAATTTCGATGTGCAAGGCCGGTGGCACGCAAATCGAGTTCGGCAAGATCACTCTGACCGACGTCATGGTGACCAATGTGACGGTGAGCGGTACCAGCTCTGGCGATACGGTCGTTGTCAACTACGCCTTCCAGGCGGCAAAGGTCAAGACCGAGTACTCCGAACAAACCAGCCAGGGTGGCAAGGGTGCTACGAGCCAGATGGGTTTCAGCATCAAGGAAAACAAGGAAGCTTGATCGACTGGATCTTGGTTGCGTCCACACCATGGGCGCAACCTGGGGCCGTGTCTGCGGACGCGGTCCCTTTTTTTGTGCCCGCTTCTCATCAGCGCCTCTTCCTGTCGCACCGATTCAAAAGCTGTCGGAGCCTACGCTGATTGCAGTCTCTACGACGTTCTTTTCTTTGCCATGACCCGCCGCGTCACTATCCAAACACCTCTCGGCGACCAGCTGCAGTTTCGCAAGCTCGACGGGACTGAAACACTCAGTGAATTGTTTTCGCTTGAGGTCGACCTCGTCAGTGCGAGCAAGGCCATCGATCCTAAAACGTTGTTGGGTAAATCTGCCTCTGTAGTAGTGGAGACGGAGGGGCTGGGCAAGCGCTATCTCAGCGGTCTTGTCACTCATTTCGGCATGCAAGGGCAGGACCATCGCTGGACGTCGTACCGTTTGCGCCTGCGGCCCTGGCTTTGGGTTGCCACGCGCAAGACAGATTTCAAAATCTTCCAGCACATGACCGTGCCGGACATCATCATGGAAGTGCTGGGGAAATATGGCTTCCCCATAGAGAAAAAGCTCACACGCTCTTATCGCACATGGGACTACTGCACGCAGTACGGCGAGAGCGACTACCACTTTGTGGCCCGCTTATTGGAGCACGAAGGCGCCTACTACTACTTTACACACAGTGCGGGCAGCCATACGCTGGTGCTGGCTGACGACATCGTGGGCTCGCACACCCCCCTCCCAGGTGGCCATGTGGTCCCGTTTCACCCACCAGGAAAGGCAGCCATTGCAGACAAAGAACACTTTCACGCTTGGGAACTGACCCAGGAGGTGCAGCCTGGCCGCCACTACAACGACGACTACGATTTCAAGAAACCGCGTGCCGACCTCTCCAACATGCGGCAGAACCCACCGGGTCATGAGCACGACAAGTACGAAATCTACGAGTGGCCGGGGGGCTACACAGAGTTTCCAGACGGCGAGACATACGCCAAGCTCCGGCTGCAGGAGCACTTGGCCAAACACAGCCGGGTACTTGGAAGAGGCAACAAACGCAACCTCGCGCCAGGCTACACCATCAACCTGGAGAACTACCCGCGAGAAGACCAGAACCGCCAGTATCTGGTTATCAGCACGCACTACCACTTTGAAGAAAACCCCGAGGTCAGCAGTAGCCGAAGTGGTGGCGCTACCGCAACCAAAAATGAGCAAGAAGCGGGCTCCATCCAGCAATTCGAGGTGCGGTGTCAGCCCACCAGCATCGAATATCGGCCAAAGCGTGTCACGCCCAAGCCCCGAGCTCTGGGGCCACAGACGGCTGTGGTCGTCGGACCTCCCGGCGAAGAAATCTGGACGGACGAATTTGGCCGGGTGAAGGTGCAATTCCATTGGGACCGTATCGGCGCAATGGACGAAAACTCCAGCTGTTGGGTACGGGTATCAACCAGCTGGGCTGGCCCGCAATTTGGGGCGGTGTTCATCCCCCGCATCGGCATGGAAGTCATCATCGACCACCTCAACGGTGACCCTGATTACCCCATCCTTACGGGCTGTGTGTACAACGCGGTCAACATGCCACCTTGGGCGCTGCCAGCCAACGCTACGCAGAGCGGCATCCTCACGCGGTCCAGCAAAGGTGGCGCAGCCGGAGCGGGCATGAAGAACGGCCCTGGCGACGCTAATGCCCTGCGCTTCGAGGACAAGGCGGGCGAAGAGCAGCTGTGGATTCACGCGCAAAAGGATCAACTCACCGAGGTGGAGAACGACGAGAAAAAATGGGTGGGAAGAGACCGGGAAAAAACCATCGACCGGGATGAAACCAACACCATCCATCGCGATCGCACCGAAACGGTGGACCGCAACGAAAAGATCACCATCCACGGCTGGCGCACGGAGGAGGTCGATGGCGACGAGACCATCACGATCCACAGCAACCGGTCGGAGCGGGTAGACCACGACGAGAAAATCAGCATTGGAGACAACCGCAAGGAAACGGTGGGTAAAAACGAGACCGTGAAGATTGGTCTCACGCGGCAGCACACCATAGGCATCATGTCGATGCTCAATGTGGGCCTGGTGCGCATCATGAATGTGGGCGTTGCCTACAGCCAGAACATCGGAATGATGATGTCCACCATCGTGGGTATGACCCAAACGACCAAGGTCGGCCAAAGTCAGAAGACCACCGTGGGCAAGGACTATGTGCTGGAGGTGGGCGCCGGTTGCGGAGGTGGCTCCGCGGCCGCTGGTGGTGGGATGGATCACATCGTTGCACCATCGGGCGGCGGCTCCGGTGGTGGTGGCGATGCACCCAGCTGCATCAAGATCGATGCCAGCCAGATCTTCATGGAGTCCAAGAAGATTCATCTCAACGCCAAAGACGAGATCCTGCTCACCGTTGGTAGCAGCACCATCAAGCTCACCCCCAATCAGATCGAAGTGCTTTCGCCCCTCGACAAGCTCAACTGCTAGGCAAGCACTTCCCATTGAATAGGGCGGCTCAGGCGCCGCCCGCCTCGTGGCGCTTCATACGGCGCACGCATCTGAACAACAACACATTCAATTGAGGGAGAAACACCATGGGCAAGAACGCGGCCAGGCGAGGAGACCTGACTGAATCAGGAGGCCCGATCATCCAAGGGTCGGCCACGGTGTTGATTGGAGACAGCGGCGGCATAGCGTGCTCCACCTGCCCAGGCGGA
>JBCNOJ010000199.1:0-8708 GCA_039593925.1 Acidovorax sp. | reverse complement strand
CCTTCGGCCCGGCCTTTCAGCAAACCCTGCGCACCACCACAAACTTCGCCGACGCCCTAGCGTGGGCCGCGCTGCGGCGTTTTCGCGGCCGGCTGCTGCTGGTCTGGGGCACGGAAGACGCCGTGATTCCGCCTGCCGTGGTGCAGGGCTACAGCGATGCGGCCCGGTCCGCACGCAGCGTGGACGTGGTGCGGCTTTCCGGCGTGGGCCACGCGTTGCATGTCTGGCTGCAGGCGCAGCCGGAACACGCCATGGCTCTGCAACAGCGCATCGCCAAGCTGCTGGCTGCGGCAGACCGGGACTGAGCCACATCCCACGGCATGGCCCGCGGCCTGTACCTGCCCTACAAGGGCGGCGCCCTGCCATCAACGACGCCCTGGCTGGCACGGCGGGCATGCTGTTCGCCGTGCTGCCCGAAGCGCTGCCGCACATCCAGTCTGGCAAGCTGCATGCACTGGGGTTGATAGCTGCTCAGCGCACAGGCACCCTTGCGCAAACGTCCACGATGACGGAGGCCAGAGCGCCCGAGATGAGCCTCTCGGCATGGTGGCTGGCGGAAAAAGGATGGCGGACGGCGAGAACAGCAGCAGTCAGCTAAGCCGCCCAAGCCTGTGCGATGTGCTGTTCAAATTCTTCAATCGGCGCAGGACGCCCGAAAAGATAGCCCTGGTAATGCGTGCATCCATATTGGTGCAGCAGGTCGCGCTGCGCCTGCGTTTCCACCCCTTCTGCAATCACCTGCAGACCCAGCCCCTGGCTCAGCGCGATGACGGCACGCACGATGGAAGCGTCGCTGGCATTGGTGGTGACGTCGCGCACGAAAGACTGGTCGATCTTCAGCTGGTCCAGCGGCATGCGCTTGAGGTAGCTCAACGACGAAAAGCCGGTACCAAAATCGTCCAGTGAGAAGCTGATGCCCATGGCCTTGAGCGCCTGCATGCGGCACACCACTTCATCCACGTCGTGCGCCAAAACACTCTCGGTCAGCTCCAGCTTCAGGCGCTGGGGGTTGGCGCCCGTGGCAAACAAAATGCGCTGCACGCTCTGCACATAGTCGGGCTGGCTGAATTCCTTGGCGCTCACGTTCACAGCCAGCACCAGATGGCCCTTGCCGGGCTGGTTTTCCCATGCGCGCAGTTGCTTGCATGCAGCCTCCACCACCCACTGGCCGATGGGCACGATCAGCCCGGTCTGCTCGGCCAGCGGAATGAAGCGCGCGGGCGAGACCATGCCCTGCACCGGGTGGCGCCACCGCACCAGCATTTCAGCGCCCATGAGGCCTGTGGCCATATCGATCTGCGGCTGGTAGAAGGCCACAAGCTGTCCGGGGATGGCGCTTTGCAGTGCGGCCTCGAATGCCACGCGTTCGTACAGCGCATCCTGCATGCGCTGGTCAAACATCACCGCCTGGTTCTTGCCGCGCTTCTTGGCCTCGAGCATGGCCAGTTCGGTGTGTTTGAGCACTTCGTCCACCGTCACCGATTCATCACCCACCAGCGCAACGCCGACCGAAACATGGCAGTGGTAGTCGCCATCGTCCAGCATGAACGGCGAATCGAACTCCGCCAAGGCCATCTGCGCAACGCTGTCAGCGCGTTGCAGCACGTCAGCGCGGTCGGTGCCCTGGTTGTCCATCAGCACCAGAAACTCGTCTCCCCCTGGCCGTGCCAGCAGGGCGCCCGAGTCCTCGATGCGCCGCAGGCGCTGCGCCACGGCAATCAGCAACTGATCACCCACATGGTGGCCGCGAACGTTGTTGAGGATGGAAAAGTTATCGAGGTTGATCAGCAACAGCACGCCGTACACATGCTGGCTGGCGGCACGGTCGATCACCTGCTGCAGTCGGTGCAACACCTCGGTGCGGTTGAAGAGGCCCGTGAGGCGGTCGCGGTGCACCAGGCGGTCCATGGCCTCACCCAGCACGCTGGTCTCGTACTGCGCGCGCGG
Source organism: Acidovorax sp. (assembly GCA_039593925.1). Taxonomy (GTDB): domain Bacteria; phylum Pseudomonadota; class Gammaproteobacteria; order Burkholderiales; family Burkholderiaceae_C; genus Acidovorax. The sequence goes on along the minus strand of JBCNOJ010000199.1, from coordinate 6,761 downwards.
CGTGGGCTGCCCTGGCTGCCAGGGCACCTCGGCCGTGTGGCCCTTTACCGCATCTGCAAGCTGCACGATGGGCCGCACCATGCGCCCGGCGATAAGCCACGAGGCCCAGGCAAACACGGCTGCCACCAGGGCCGTGAACAGCAGCATCAGCGTACGGGCCTCGCGAATGGGCGCGAATGCCCGGTGGGCGTCTTCGCGCACCACCACCGTCCAGCCAGGTCCGTACGACGCGGAACCTATGGCCACATCCTGCGTGGCCACCAGAAAGCTCTCATCCGCCTCCACCGACCGCAGGTTGGATGGCTGCCGGTTGCGATCCGTGTTGTAGTTCAGCAGCCATTCGCCGCTGCGGTTGGCAATGAGGACCTCGATGTCGGTCTTCTTGCGGCGCTTGGCCACGGAAGAGGACACCACGTCATACACCCAATCCCAGTAAAGATGCCCCGCCAGCACGCCCTTGATGGTGCCCGTGTTGTCCTTCACAGGCGCAGCCACATCGAGAAAACGCAGGGGCTCGCCATCCGGACGCGCCGCCAAAAAGCGCGCCAGCAGCACGGCATCGTGCGGATCGCCCACAAAATTGCCTTCCATCCCCGCCGAGAACCAAGGTCTTGGCGAAACGTTCTGGCCTTTGAGCAGGCCCGATGACGCGGACTGGACCACGCCGCGGTCATCGGCAAGCCCAATCCAGGCATACACGGTCTGACGGCTTTTGAGGCCGTCCATCACGTCTTGCACGGCATCCATCTGCACCAGCTGGTTGGTGCCGATCATGTGCGCCATCAGCACCATCTCTCGCTGGCGGCTGGTCAGGTCTTCTGTGAGCTCGTGGGCAATTTCATCGGCAACGGCGTTCAACTCCTCGCGTGCTGACGTGTGCAAGCTAGCTTCTAGATTCCACTCCATAAAGGAGGTGAGGGCCAGACCGAGCACGATGCCAGACCCACCCATCACTGCAGAGAAGCGCGCTCGAACACTGCGAAACGGGGATATCCGGTTCAGCATCCTGTTGATCATCGCGAGCCTCCTGCTGAAATTCTCTAACAGGAGATAGCGAACAGTGAAACGTTTTATGCGCAGTTACAAGCGCATTGAGCGGCGTTGTTTGACACATGTCATCACCTCGGCCCGACCAACAGAGTCCAAAAGAAAACAAAAAACACCCAAAACATATACACAACATATACAAATCACTTAAACTCGCACCCCATGGGAATCGTCAAAATATCCGACCAAATGCATGAGAACCTGCGCGTTGCGAGCAACGCGCTGTCTCGCTCCATCAACGCGCAGGCAGAGCACTGGATGCGCATCGGCATGCTGGCCGAGCTGTATCCCGACCTCGACCACAGCGACATTGCTCGGCTGTTGATCCGCACCGACCAGGCCGGCGGCTTGGACGTCGCGCGCATGGCGGCGGCAGTGCCCGAACCTGCAGTGTCCAGCCCCACCCGGCAGCGCGTGCAATGAAGGGCCGCGTGCCGCTGCGCACCCGCGCGGAGATTGACCAGGCCCGCGAGGCGGCGCAGTTGGCCGCCCAGGTGCTGACGATGATCGCCCCCCACGTACAGCCCGGCGTAACCACTGAGGCGCTGGACCAGCGATGCAATGCGTTCATCATTGAAGAGCTGCGGGCCAAGCCCGCCAATGTGGGCTATCTGGGTTACCCCAAAACCGTGCTCACCTCGGTCAACCACGTGGTCTGCCATGGCATTCCCTCGCGCGAGGCCGTTCTCAAATCTGGCGACATCGTCAACATCGACGTGGCCGTGCAAAAGGACGGATGGTTTGGCGACACCAGCCGCATGTTTTTTGTGGGTGAACCAGCGCCGCTGGCGCGCAGGCTGGTGCGTACCACCTACGAGGCGCTGAAGGCCGGCATCGAGCAGGTGCGACCCGGCGCCACGCTAGGGGATGTGGGGCACGCCATCCAGACCGTGGCGCACCGCGAGCGCTTCAGCGTGGTGCGCGAGTATTGCGGCCACGGCATCGGGCAGGTCTACCACGACGAGCCGCAGGTGCTGCACTTCGGCCAGCGGGGCCAGGGCCTGCGGCTGGAAGAAGGCATGGTGTTCACCATCGAGCCCATGATCAACGCCGGCCGGCGCGAGACCCAGGAACTGGCCGACGGCTGGACCGTGGTGACGCGCGACCGTTCGCTGTCTGCGCAGTGGGAACACATGGTGGCGGTGACGGCCGATGGCTTCGAGGTGCTGACGGCCTGGCCTGAAGGCACGGGCGACTACCCGGCTATCGGCAGTGCGGCTGCCGCAGCCGCTGCACCCGCGGCCCGTGCCCACAACGCTGCCTGAAGCGGCACCAGCAGCGGGCATCGGTAAGCGGGTGGCGGCCAGTGACCAGTGGTCAGCCGCCAGCGCCGTCATGGGCACCACTGAACGGTAGCGAGGCCCCAAACCCTCGCAAAGCGCAGAGACAGACAGCAGGGAGATACCATTGCGGGTTCCGGTCCCCGCACCTGCCCCTAGCTCCCTTTTTCCATGACCCACGCTACCGAATTCGCGCCTGGCATCGTCGTCCAGGGCATTGAGCCACCGCTCTCGCTGTCGAGCTACAAGCTCATCGCTTTTGACATGGACTCCACCCTCATCAACATCGAGTGTGTGGACGAAATCGCCGACGCCGCAGGCCGCAAGGCCGAGGTGGCCGCCATCACCGAGGCGGCCATGCAGGGCGTGATCACCGACTACAAAGAAAGCCTGCGCCAGCGCGTGGCGCTGCTCAAGGGCGTGACGGTGCAGCACATGGAACAGGTCTTCACCGAGCGCCTGCGATTCAACCCCGGCGCCAAGGAGCTGATCACCGCCGCCAAGGCCGCGGGCCTCACCACGCTGCTGGTGTCGGGCGGCTTCACTTTTTTTGCCGACCGCGTGAAAGCCGGGCTGGGCATCGACTTCGCACGCTCCAACATGCTGGAGGTGGAAGATGGCTTGCTCACCGGCCGCATGGTAGACCAAGCCTGGGGCGACATCTGCGACGGCGCCGAAAAGCGCCGCACGCTGCTGGAAGTAGCTTCGCTCATGGGCATCTCGCCCCAGCAGGCCATTGCCGTGGGCGATGGCGCGAACGACCTGCCGATGATGGGTGCGGCTGGCCTTTCGGTGGCCTACCACGCCAAGCCGGCCGTGCGCGCCCAGGCCAAGGTCGCCATCAACCAAGGCGGGCTGGACCGGTTGCTGGAAGTTCTGCGCTGACAGCGGACACGGCAACGCCCCGACAACCGTGTTGAAAGCCCGCATCGGCCGTGCCGCTCAGTCCCTGCGCAAGGGATGGAAGCAGCACCTTGCCACCCTTGCGCTTGCATGGGTCGCCATCGTGGCGGTAGACACTTGGCGCACGCGCGATCTTCCAAAGGGCCCAGCGCCCGATGTGGCGCTGGTGATGGCCGCAGCCGTCAGCGGCACGACGCCCGCCACCACGCTGGCCGCATGGCGCGCCCAACACCCCGGCCAGGCCGTGGCCGTGCACTTCTGGGCCGACTGGTGTTCCATCTGCAAGCTCGAAGAACCCAGCGTTGCCAGCGTGTCCGCCGACTGGCCGCTGCTGGGCGTCGCCATGCAGTCGGGCAATGCCGAGCGCGTGGCCCAGGTGCAGCGCCAGCGTGGCATGCCCTGGCAAACCGCCGTGGACCCGCAAGGCACCTTGTCGCGCAGCTGGGGCGTGCGCGCCGTGCCTGCGCTCGTGGTCATTGACCCACACGGCCAGGTGCGATTTGCCACCACTGGCTATACGCCCGAATGGGCCATGCGCCTGCGGCTGTGGTGGGCGCAGACCATGCCGCAATGGAGCGCACTGCTTTCAAAAATATAGCTATCAGCGCTTGATGGGTAAGCGCTAGAGGCCATTTTTTCCCAAAATCTCGGACTACCGACCGCGCAGCTGTTACGCGTGGTCTGGCGCAGATCTTCAAGACCCGCTGCCATCCGCTTCGCACACTGGCCTTCGTGAAACACCGGAGGCTTGCATGCACACCCTGAACCAAAAACCCCAGCCCGTTCCTCCTGGCTGGGAGGACGAACCCCTGCTCTGGCTGCTGCGCGAGCCGCTGGGCCTGGTGGGCACCCGCTTTGGCTGCGGCATGGGCCAATGTGGCGCCTGCACCGTGCTCATCGACGGCGTGGCGCAGCGCGCCTGCCTGCAGACGGCGCGCGGGCTGCAAGGGCGCTCCGTTACCACCATCGAAGGCCTGGCGACACCCGACGGCACGCTGCACCCCGTGCAACAGGCCTGGCTGGACCTGCGCGTGCCCCAGTGCGGCTACTGCCAGAGCGGCCAGATCATGGGCGCCGTGGCCTTGCTGCGCGCCACGCCCCGCCCGAGCGATGCACAGATCGACGCCGCCATGTCGGCCCACCTGTGCCGCTGCGGCACCCAGCACCGGGTGCGCGCGGCCATCCACCAGGCTGCTGGGGGCGCGAAGCCATGAAGCGCCGCCTGTTCTTGGCAGCTGCGGGCGCAGGGGCGCTCACCGTCACGATCGCAGGCTGCAGCCTGGTGCCAGTGATTCCCAAACGCCCCACCCCCACCGCCGATGACGCGCTGGGCTGGATACGCCACAAAGAGGGTCGCTACACCCTGTGGCTGCCCAGTGCCGAAATGGGCCAGCAGATCAGCGTCGCGCTGCAGGGCTTGGCCGCTGCCGAGCTGGGTGTGCAGCCCGCACAAGTACACCTGCAACTGCCCAGCACCCGCCGCATCGCCCGCGTGCGCGCCACCGTGGGCAGCGCCAGCGTGCAGGACTTTGCCTTGCCACTGGCCCGTGCCTGCGCCACCTTGCGCGAGGCACTGGCGCAGGGCCAGACCATGGGAACGCTGGCCGCGCGCGATATCCCGGCCAGCGCGCTGCGCAGCCTGCAGCCGCGCACGGGGGCGGCCAAAGAAGCTGTGGTGGCACCAGGCCAGTTGCACGCCCTCGTCACTGGCCAGCCGCTCTTTGCAGGCGACACGCGCCTGCCCGGCCTGCTCTATGGCCGTGTGCTGCGCGCACCGGTGTCGGCCGAAATCACCTCGCGCCCCAAGGCGTGGGACGAAACAGCCGCTCGCGCCGACCCTGCTTGCGTGGCCGTGGTGCAGCACCCGCGCCTGGCGCAGATGGGCAGCCTGGGCCTGGGCATCGTGGCGCGCACGCCTTCGGCGCTCGACCGCATCGAGGCCGCGCTGGCGGTGCAGTGGCAGGTGGACAATGGCAGCGCGTTCGAGCAGGCGGCCATCGATGAGCGCATCGACATCGACACCCACCTGCGCCGGGGCGCGCTGCAGCACCGCCTGCGCAAGGACGAGCTGCCCACAGACACAGCATGGACGCTGGACCTGCGCATGGACGTGCCCCTGGCCGCCCACGCACCCATCGAGCCGCGCAGCGCCACGGCGCAGTGGCTGGCCGACGCAGACAAAAAAGACATCGCCCTGAAGGTGTGGGCCGGCACCCAAGACCTGTTCTACATGCGCGATGTGCTCGCCCGCCAGTTCGGCCTGGATGCCGAACGCATCGAGGTGCAGGCCTGCCGCATCGGTGGTGGCTTTGGCGGCCGCACGCTGTGCACGGTCGAGCTTGAGGCCGCCGTGCTCGCCCAAGCTGTGGGCGAGCCCGTCAAGGTGCAATGGAGCCGTGCGCAGGAGTTTGTCCAGGGCTTCCAGCGCCCGCCCTCCAGCCACCGTGTGCGCGTGCGCGTGCAGGGTGGGCGCATCACCCACTGGTGGCATGCGCTGGCCAGCAGCCACATCCTGTTCACGCCCGCCGCTATGCCAGTGTGGATGCAGACCCTGGCCGACCTGGCGGGCGACAGCGGCGTGGCGCGCGGCGCGCAAATGCCGTACGACGTGCCCCAACAGCGCATCGAGTTCACCGCCCAGCGCCTGCCCGTGCAAACCGGCCCCTGGCGCGGCCTGGGCGCGGGGCCCCACACCCTGGTGGTGGAAAGCGCCATGGACGAATGCGCACGCCTGGCCGGGGCTGACCCGCTGGCCTGGCGCCTGCAGCACACCACCGATGCACGACTGGCCCAGGTGCTGCGCCGTGCCGCCACCGAGGCCGGCTGGCCAGAGCGCCCCGCCAGCGACGCCACCACCCTGCGCGGGCGCGGCATCGCCGGCGGCATCTACAAAGGCGTGAGCTATGCCGCCGCCGTGGCCGATGTGGAGGTGCAACGCGCCACCGGCCAGGTGCGCGTGGCGGCGCTGTGGTGCGCGCACGACTGTGGCCTGGTGCTGCAGCCCGACGGCGTGCGCGCGCAGACCGAAGGCAACCTTGTGTGGTGCCTGGGCATGGTGTTGCACGAGCAACTGCCCGTGGCCCGCTCGGGCGTGGCGGCCGTCAGCTTTGCCGACTACCCGCTGCCGCGCATGGGCGACGTGCCGCCGCTGCATGTGCACCTGATCGACAGCAACGCGCCGCCCACAGGCGCGGGCGAGACTGCCATGGTGGCCGGGGCCGGAGCGATTGCGAATGCACTGCGCGACGCCACCGGCGTGCGCTTTGCCCGCCTGCCCGTGCGCACTGCCGACGTGCTGCAGGCCCTGGGCCCGCGGGGCTGAGCAATCCTGCCCCAGCCACAGCGCCAACGGCACAATCCGCCCATGCAAGACTTTGCCAGCGCCGCCATGGTCCGCCTGCTGGTGCGCGCCATGTCCGCGCACGGGCTGGTACCGCCACCGCCCCCACCGGCTGTCGACGGGCTGGCCGCCAGCCATGTGCCGCTGGCCTATAAACGCAACGTGGTCCAGGCTGTGCTGCAGCAGGGGGG
>JBCNOJ010000198.1:0-8728 GCA_039593925.1 Acidovorax sp. | reverse complement strand
CGATGCTGCGGCCGATGCCGCTGGCACCACCGGTGACGATGACGACCTTGTCCTTGGGATGCATTAGAACTCCTTGTTGCGCGATGGCCGCAGTGTCCGGTCGATGGTGGCGCGGTGCAGCCGCGCAGGTGACATTGGGGGCAGTGCGTGAAAGCCGCTGAGTGACCAAAAGCAATTCGCGCAAAGCCAGCTCGCTCAACGCCAATCGGGCGATCGTTGGCTGAATCAGATTCGGTTGCTGTGGGTGACAGGGGTAACCCGCTTCTCAGCCTTTATCTATAATCCGCCGATCCGAGGAGCGTTGCAGCGCCCCCAGCACAGGCGGGGCGTGAGGCTCGGAACCATCTACCCGCAACGACGCTCATCCACTTCTCGTGTGGTGAGCCTTGTCACTCCCCCGATCAGTGGTTTTTCAAACATGCTTTGGAGCACACCACCATGAACGCACGCGTCAACGCCCCAGTCAACACCGACTGCATCATTGCCGACATCGGCTTGGCCGATTGGGGCCGCAAAGAGATCCGCATCGCCGAAACGGAGATGCCCGGCCTGATGGCCATTCGCGAGGAATTCGCTGCCAAGCAGTCGCTCAAGGGCGCCCGCATCACGGGCAGCCTGCACATGACGATCCAGACTGCCGTGCTGATCGAAACGCTGCAGGCCCTGGGCGCCGACGTGCGCTGGGCCTCGTGCAACATCTTCTCCACGCAGGACCACGCCGCCGCCGCCATTGCCGCCACCGGCACGCCCGTTTTTGCCGTCAAGGGCGAAACGCTGGCTGAGTACTGGGACTACACCCACCGCATTTTTGACTTTGGCCCCAAGGGCACCGCAGGCGAAGGCCCCAACCTGATCCTGGACGACGGTGGCGATGCCACGCTGCTGATGCACCTGGGCAAGAAGGCCGAGAAGGATGCCTCCGTGCTGGCCAACCCCGGCAGCGAAGAAGAGCGCATCCTGTTCGCCGCCATCAAGGCCAAGCTGGCCGAAGACGGCACCTGGTACAGCCGCAAAAGCGCCGAGATCATTGGCGTGACCGAAGAAACCACCACCGGTGTGCACCGCCTGAAGGAAATGTCGGCCAAGGGCACGCTGATGTTCCGCGCGATCAACGTGAACGACTCGGTGACTAAGAGCAAGTTCGACAACCTGTACGGCTGCCGCGAGTCGCTGGTGGACGGCATCAAGCGTGCCACCGACGTGATGATCGCGGGCAAGGTGGCCGTGGTGGCCGGCTACGGCGATGTGGGCAAGGGCAGCGCCCAGGCCCTGCGCGCCCTGAGCGCCCAGGTGTGGGTGACCGAGATCGACCCCATCAACGCGCTGCAGGCTGCCATGGAAGGCTTCAAGGTCGTGACCATGGAATGGGCCGCCGACAAGGCCGACATCTTCGTGACCACCACCGGCAACCGCGACGTGATCACCTATGAGCACATGGCGGCGATGAAGGACCAGTCCATCGTCTGCAACATCGGCCACTTCGACAACGAGATCCAGGTCGCCAAGCTCGAAGAAAACTGCCAGTGGGAAGAGATCAAGCCCCAGGTGGACCACGTGATCTTCCCCGACGGCAAGCGCATCATCCTGCTGGCCAAGGGCCGTCTGGTGAACCTGGGCTGCGGCACGGGTCACCCCAGCTTCGTGATGTCCAACTCGTTCGCCAACCAGACCATCGCCCAGATCGAGCTGTTCACGCACAGCGACTACTACGAAAACGGCAAGGTCTACGTGCTGCCCAAGCACCTGGACGAGAAGGTGGCACGCCTGCACCTGAAGAAGGTGGGTGCCATGCTGACCGAGCTGAGCGACGACCAGGCCGCCTACATCGGCGTTCCCAAGCAAGGCCCTTACAAGCCCGACACGTACCGGTATTGATGGGCGGACCAAAGGGGCGCAGCCCCTTTCGGTTTGGTTCTGACGCTTCTGCTATCGCAGCCTCTGCGGTAGTGTGTCGTTGCTTGTTGGTGCTATATAAATAATAGCTGGTAGCGCTTGATGGTATTGCGCTAGAGGCTATTTTTGATCATAAAAGGATGGGCGCCATGCGCGCAGATGTGTTTTTGGTGGAGCGGGGGCACGCCGCTACCCGCTCGCAGGCCCAGCGCCTGATTGCCTCGGGTGTCGAATGGCGCCTGTCGCCGCTCGCGCCCTGGCAGAAGGTGGCCAAGAATGGCGACGACATCCCGGCCATTGCCGAGGTGCAGTTGCTTGACAGCGCCGAGGCCAAGTACATCTCGCGCGGCGGGCTCAAGCTCGAAGGCGCGCTCGACGCCCTGGGCCTGACGGTGCAGGGGCTGCGCTGCCTGGACGTGGGGCAGAGCACTGGCGGCTTCACGGACTGCCTGCTGCAGCGCGGCGCTGCGCAGGTGATTGGCGTTGACGTGGGCCACGACCAACTGCACGAGCGGCTGAGGAACGACCCGCGGGTGGTGTGTGTCGAGGGCGTGAACGCCCGCTCGCTGACGGCCGAAGCGCTGCAGCACGCCTGCGATCTGGCGCTCTCGGAAGTCATCGAGCTCGAAGAGGACAACGAGACCCAGCCCGAGGCCCCCTACAGCTGGATGCGCAACGGCGGCCAGGTGGACGAGGACTACGACGACAGCGACGATGCCAAGGAAAAGGACATCGAAGCCTTCAAGGCCGAACGCGCCGAGCTGGCCAAGGCGCGCGCGCAGGGCACGCTGCCGGTGGAGCGCCGCCGCCGCGCCGACCGGAAAGATGTCGATATCACGCCCGAGTTTGGCCTGGTGACGGGCGACCTGTCGTTCATCTCGCTCACCCTGGTGCTGCCCGCGCTGGTGCCCCTGCTGGCGCCACAGGGCGACCTGGTCATGCTGGTCAAGCCGCAGTTCGAGCTGCAGCCCGGCCAGGTGGGCAAGGGCGGTATCGTGCGCGACGAGGCTCTGTACGCCGTGGTCGAACAACGCATCCGCGATTGCTTCGCCACCGTAGGCCTGGCCGTGCTGGCGTGGCTGGACAGCCCCATCCAGGGCGGCGACGGCAACCGTGAGTTTTTTATCCATGCAAGGAGGGCTGCATGAATGCTGCCAATGCACAGGGCACCGGTTTCCCTGTGAGTTTTGAGTTCTTCCCGCCCAAGACGCCCGAAGGCGCCGACAAGCTGCGCGTGGCCCGCCAGCAGCTGTACACGCTGCACCCGGATTTCTGCTCGGTGACGTATGGGGCTGGGGGCTCCACACAAGAAGGCACCTTTGGCACCGTGCGCGAGATTCTGGCCGAGGGCGTGGGCGCCGCGTCGCACTTCTCCTGCATTGGCGCCACGCGCCAGTCGGTGCGCGAGCAGTTGGCCACGCTCAAGACCATGGGCGTCAAGCGCCTGGTGGCGCTGCGCGGCGACCTGCCCAGCGGCTATGGTGCGGGCGGTGAATTCCAGTACGCGAGCGACCTGGTGGCCTTCATCCGCGCCGAGACGGGGCGCGACTTCCACATCGAAGTGGCGGCTTACCCCGAGGTGCACCCGCAGGCCCGTTCGCCCGAGGCCGACCTCAAGGCCTACGTGGCCAAGGTGCAGGCCGGCGCGGATTCGGCCATCACCCAGTATTTCTACAACAGCGACGCGTACTTCCGCTTTGTGGAAGACACCCAGCGCCTGGGCGCCAAGGTGCCCGTGGTGCCGGGCATCATGCCGATCAGCAGCTCCACCCAGCTCATGCGCTTCTCGGATGCCTGCGGAGCCGAGATCCCGCGCTGGATCCGCCTGCGCCTGCAGGGGTTTGGCGACGACACGGCCAGCATCAAGGCCTTTGGCCTCGATGTGGTGACCGACTTGTGCGACCAGCTGCGCAGCGCAGGCGTGCCCGCCTTGCACTTCTACACCATGAACCAAAGCGCCGCGACGCTGGAGATCTGTCGCCGGTTGGGGATTTAATGCCGGGGCACGACGGCTTGATGGCGGCGCGCCCGGCGGCGATGGTGAGCGTTGCTGGGCGCCTGGGTTGGCGGGCGGTGGCACTGGCCTGTTGTGTGGCCTTGGCTGGTTGCGCCTCTGGCGAGCGTACGCAGGGCGATGGGGCATCCGGCGAACGCCCGGCCGGCGGTGGCACGCCACCCACGGCGACCGCGCCCAAGCCGGCAGCAGCACCGCCGCAGCGCGCCGGTGCACCCGCCAAGACGCCTCCCGCCAAGACGCTACCGGCCGAGCCGCCGCTTTCCAAGGCTGCAGAGGTCGAAGAAGCGGACCCACTTGCCGACACTGTCCCTCCCACCGTTTTGGCGCCGCGTGCTCAGGCGGACCAGGTGGGGCTGGCGTCCTGGTACGGCGGCAAGTTCCACCGCCGACGCACGGCCAGTGGCGAACTGTTTGATATGCGTGCGCTGACCGCGGCGCACCCGACGCTGCCGTTTGGCTCCTTGGTCTGCGTGCGCAGCACGGTCAACGGGCGCACGGTGGTGGTGCGCATCAACGACCGAGGCCCCCATACGGGCAACCGTGTCATCGACCTGAGCCGGGCCGCCGCCGAAGAGTTGGGGATGATCGGGCTGGGGCTCAAGCCCGTGGAGCTGTTTGCCCTGGATGAGGACGAGAAGGACTGCCCTGGCCCCTGATTGGGTAGTGAGCGGAGCCTCCTCGCGGATCAACCGCCCGATTCGAGCGTGTGCGTGGCGTGTTTGTCCTGCGCCAGTACTTCAGCCATCTGCGGCAGCGCGGTTTTCAGAGCTGCCTTGAGCGTGTAGGGCGGGTTGATCAGGAACATGCCGCTGGCGGGCAGGCCAGGGCGCTTGGTGTCGCCCGCCGCGTTTTCCGTGACCTTGCTCGACTTGACGGTCAGTGTGGCGTGCAGCCAGCTTTTGCCAGCCTTGGTGGCCAGCGTCTTGAGGCGGCGGGGCAGATCATGGGCCTCCGGGCGGGGGATGATGGGGTACCACACCGCATAGGTGCCTGTGGCAAAACGCTTGAGCGAATCGGCCGCCATGTCGAGCACCTTGGCGTAGTCGCTCTTGATTTCATAGCTAGGGTCGCACAGCACAAGAGCGCGGCGGGCCGGTGGAGGCAGAAATTTCTTGATGCCCTCGAATCCGTCTTCATGCAGCACGGCCACCTGGCGGCCAGCCTCCAGCTGGGCAACATTGCCTGCCAGGGAGCGAAGGTCGGTAGGGTGCAGTTCGAACAGCTTGAGTTTGTCCTGGCTGCGCAGCAGGCGTTGGATGATGAAGGGCGAGCCGGGGTAGACCCGCAATGTATTGCCCTGGTTGAAGGCGCTCACCATGTCCACGTAGGCTTGCAGAGCGGGCGTGAGCGCAGGCGTGGTGGGGGCAAACAGGCGTGCGATGCCATCGGCAGCCTCGCCGCTGGTGCTGGCGTAGTCGCCATCCAGCCGGTACAGGCCCGCGCCTGCGTGGGTGTCCAGCACGGTCAGTGCCGCGTCTTTCTCAGTGAGGTGTTGCAAAGCGGCAATCAACACCGTGTGCTTGAGCACATCGGCATGGTTGCCTGCGTGGAAGGCGTGGCGATAACTGAACATGGCCCAATGGTAGCGAGTGCGCCCGTCGCGGTGGCCCGAAATTCGGCTGTTGGCCAGCCCGCTTGTCATCCAATGCCGCATTCTGGTGCTGGTTGGTGGTGCGCGCGTCTGCGGCGCGGCACAATGCGGGCAACGCGGGCGCTCCTGTGACGTATTTGGCAGACAGAATGCCTTTTGTCTCCTTTGCAGGAACAGCCTTACAGCATGATCGCCATTGCGGCCAGAATGGGTGGCTGCTTTTGGTTGCAGTTGCCGTTTTACCTGCTTTCGCCCGCCCGCCAGTCTTTTTTCACCATGACCGATAGTTTGACGCAAGCCCCTGCCAGAGGTGTCACCCACGTGGATGCGCTGCCTCCGGGAACCCGGCTGGCAGAGTTTGAGATTCTCTCGCTGCTGGGCGTGGGCGGCTTTGGCATGGTCTACAAGGCGTTTGACCATTCACTGCATCGGGCGGTGGCCATCAAGGAATACATGCCTTCTGCCTTGGCCGGGCGGGCCGAGGGACAATCTCTGTGGGTTCGCTCATCGTCAGACCAGCAGACCTTCCAGACTGGCTTGGCTTCCTTCGTGGATGAGGCGCGGCTTCTGGCGCAGTTCGACCATCCCTCGCTGGTCAAAGTGTTTCGCTTCTGGGAAGCCAACAATACGGCTTACATGGTCATGCCTTTGTATGTCGGCATGACCTTCAAGCAGGCGCGCGCGCAGATGCGCACGCCTCCCCCCGAAATCTGGTTGCGCAAGCTACTGTGGTCTGTATTGAGTGCGCTGCGGGTGTTGCACGACGGCAAGACCCTGCACCGCGACATATCGCCTGACAACATCTTCCTGCAGGACAACGGACCACCGGTGCTGCTGGACCTGGGCGCTGCGCGCCACGCCATCAACGATCAGGATCGCAAACACACCGCCGTGCTCAAAGTGAATTACGCGCCCATTGAGCAATATGCCGACGGTGACGAGGACCTGCGTCAGGGGCCTTGGAGTGACCTCTATTCACTGGCGGCTGTGGTACATGGCTGCCTGTGCAATGACACGCCGCTGCCAGCCACGCTGCGTTCCATCCGCGACCGGATGGTGTCCTTCCCGCGCGTGGCGAAGACGGTCAAACGCCAGTTTGGCGTGGAGTACTCTGAGCCGTTTGTCGCGGCCATCGCACAGTCTTTGTCCTTGCGTCCTGAGGACCGGCCTCAGAACATCGATGCCTTCCTGCAGCTGATGGAGATGACATCCCCTCCGGAGGGCGTGCAGCATTTCGATTTTCGCGCCGACTTGGGCGACATCTGGGTGGAGCCTGCAGACCAGCCTGGACCGGGGTTGGCGACACCCACGGTCGATGTGACCTCTGCCCCGAAACTGGCGGCTGAACTGCACGCGCATGCGCAACGTGCGGCGGCTAGAGAGGGTTCCACCGAGTTCGACGACCAAGATGGTGGCGCTGTCACTCAAGGCCCTGACACGGTGATGATTGATCCGGGAGACACGGTGTTCATCGATGCCGGTGACACCGTGGCCGAGGACGATTCGCGGCATGACGCCCCGCCCGCTCGCCGAGACCATGGCGGCGAACAGCATCAGGCAGCCGCCACCGAGCGGCGACCGCAACACGGTGAGCGCAACCCAGCGCGGCCCGGCAAGCCCGCCCGCACCCGCAAACGTTCGCCCTTGGTGTGGCTTGCGGCGGGGGCCTTGGTGGTGGTTGTGGCTGCAGCAGGGGTGCGCCTGACACAGCAGGCACCCGAGCCCAAGGATGACATCATCACGGAGCTGGCGGAGCCCCCGTCGCAGGCGGCCTCTGCTGATGTAGCTGCCTCGGAAGCACTGGCCGCCGCTTCGGTCGCGGAGTCACCTGCTTCTGCCTCTGGTGATGGCACTGCAGTGGCTGAGGTGGCTGTGGTCGCTGCCTCGGCTCCCAAGCCCACTGCCCCTCGTGCAACACCCAAGAGGGTGGTGGTGGAGCCACCGCCCGCGCCGGTCGTCGTGCAAGAGGAGCCCCAGCCGGAACCTCCCCCTGTGGTCGTGGCGCCCAAGCCCCGTCCTGCGCCAGTGCGTATTCCCACGCCCCAGGAGGTTTGCGCGGACTCCAGCTTTTTGGCGCGCCCCATGTGCATCCACCAGGAATGCCAGAAGCCCGCTCAGGCTGGGCAGCAAATCTGCATTGAAAACAAGCGCCGCTACGAGGCTGAGGAGCTGCGCCGCCGCCAGACGCCGAACTGACGAAGCGGCGAGAGGCCCGCGGCGCGATACAACTTGCGCCAGTTCTGCGTCGATTTGTATAATCGAGGGCTTCGCAGCGCATTTGTGGTCCCGCGGCGAAGAACTTCATGCCACCTAAGAGGCTTCCTTTAGAGAAGCACCGACCGTGGAAAAGGACCCGCCAAACCCTCTTCATAAAGAGAAACTCATGACTACTACTTTCAGCGCAAAGCCCGCTGAGGTCGTGCACGAGTGGTTTGTGATTGACGCGACCGACAAGGTCCTCGGACGAGTAGCCAGCGAAGTTGCTCTCCGTTTGCGCGGCAAACACAAGGCCATTTACACGCCTCACGTCGATACCGGTGACTTCATCGTCATCATCAACGCAGCCAAGCTCAAGGTTACCGGCACCAAGTCTTTGGACAAGGTGTACTACCGCCATTCGGGTTATCCCGGCGGTATCACGGCCACCAACTTCCGCGACTTGCAAGCCAAGCACCCCGGCCGTGCGCTGGAAAAGGCTGTCAAAGGCATGCTGCCCAAGGGTCCCCTGGGTTACGCAATGATCAAGAAACTCAAGGTGTACGGTGGCGCTGAGCATCCCCACACCGCCCAGCAGCCCAAGGCTCTGGAAATCTAAGGAGCCTTGAGATGATTGGTGAATGGAACAATGGCACCGGCCGTCGCAAGTCCAGCGTCGCCCGCGTGTTTCTGAAGAAGGGTTCCGGCAAGATCACTGTGAATGGCAAAGACATTCAGCAGTACTTCGGCCGCGAAACCTCGATCATGATTGCCAAGCAACCGCTGGCGTTGACCAACCATGTCGAAACCTTCGACATCCAGATCAACGTGCACGGTGGTGGTGAATCCGGCCAGGCGGGTGCTGCTCGCCACGGTATCACCCGTGCCCTGATCGATTACGACGCATCGCTGAAGTCCGCACTGAGCCAAGCTGGCTTTGCCGTGCCATCCGCAATCGCGGCAAGGTCGATCCGATTCTGGTCTCCGAGCACGAAGCGCTGCCGGATGCGCTGGCGCCGCTGCTGTCCGGC
>JBCNOJ010000197.1:0-8770 GCA_039593925.1 Acidovorax sp. | reverse complement strand
TGCGGCACAGCAAGAAGGCGCCCTTGCCGTGGTAGGCCAGGTAAGGCTCGATGGAGTCAAAACCCATGAAAGGCGAGAGCGTCACCGCATCGGCGCCGTAGCGCTCGAAAGCCTCTTTGGCGTATTGCTCGGCGGTGGAGCCGATGTCGCCGCGTTTGGCATCCAGAATCACCGGCACGTGCGGCGCGTTGGCGCGCATGTGCTGCATCAGGCGTTCCAGCTGGTCTTCAGCGCGGTGCGCGGCAAAGTAGGCGATCTGGGGCTTGAAGGCGCAGACCAAGTCGGCGGTGGCGTCCACAATCGCCGCGCAAAAGTCGTAGATCCGGTGGGCATCGCCCTGCATCTGCGCCGGGAACCGCGTGGGCTCCGGGTCCAGGCCCACGCACAGCAGAGAATTGTTCTGCGCCGTGGCGTCGCGCAGCATGTCGGTGAAGGTCATAGGGCGCGATTTTAGGGGCAGGGCACTGGCGCCCTGCCTCCGCCGCCTTCCGCAAGAACCCTCAGGCGCTGGTGCTGGCGCGCTTTTGCAGGATCTCGAACGCGGGCAGCGTCTTGCCCTCCAGCACTTCTAGGAACGCGCCGCCGCCGGTGGAGATATAGCCCACCTGCTTGTCGATGCCGTATTTGGCAATGGCGGCCAGCGTGTCGCCACCGCCAGCGATGCTGAACGCGGGCGACTCGGCAATCGCTGCGGCCAGGGTGCGGGTGCCGTTTTCGAACGCGGCGAACTCGAACACACCCACCGGGCCGTTCCAGACGATGGTGCCAGCGGATTTGAGCTGGGTGGCCAGGCGCGCAGCGGTGTCGGGGCCGATGTCCAGGATCAGGTCGTCCTCGGCCACGTCGGCAGCGGCCTTCACGGTGGCGGGTGCATCGGCGGCAAATGCCTTGGCCACCACCACATCGGTGGGGATCGGCACCTCGGCGCCCCGCGCCTTCATGGCGTTCATCACGGCCTTGGCGGCGTCCAGCAGGTCGGGCTCGGCCAGGCTTTTGCCAATGGGCAAGCCAGCGGCCAGCATGAAGGTGTTGGCAATGCCACCGCCCACGATGAGCTGGTCCACCTTGTCGGCCAGGCTTTGCAGGATGGTGAGCTTGGTCGACACCTTGGAGCCCGCCACGATGGCGGCCAGGGGGCGCTGGGGCTGTGCCAGGGCTTTGGTCAGCGCATCGATCTCGGCCGACAGCAGCGGGCCTGCGCAGGCCACGGGCGCAAACTGCGCGATGCCATAGGTGGTGCCTTCAGCGCGGTGCGCGGTGCCAAAGGCGTCGTTCACGAAGATGTCGCACAGGGCAGCCATCTTGCGCGCCAGCTCTTCCTTGTTCTTCTTTTCGCCCACGTTCAGGCGGCAGTTCTCCAGCAGCACCACCTGGCCCGGAGCAACTTGCACACCGTCGACCCAGTTCGCCACCAGCGGCACACCGTTTTCATAAGGATGGCCCAGCAACTCACCCAGGCGCTGCGCCACGGGCGCCAGCGAATCTTCGGGCTTGAACTCGCCTTCGGTCGGACGGCCCAGATGGCTGGTGACCATGACAGCAGCTCCGGCCTCCAGCGCCATGCGGATGCAGGGGATCGAGGCACGGATGCGGGTGTCTTCGGTGATGCGGCCGGTGTCGTCCTGGGGCACGTTCAGGTCGGCACGGATGAAGACGCGCTGGCCTTGGGCCTTGCCCTGGGCGCACAGATCGGAGAAGCGGAGGATATTCATGGCAGAGTGCAGAGTTCTCGAAGGGGTAATGGGGCTCGCGGCGGCCATTTTAGTAACCGTGGCACACCGAACTGGCTGGGCCGTGCCCGGGATGAGTTCATTGCGGCGGATGGCGCCACGGGTGGCTAGCTGCGTGCGCGGCTTTACCAGCCCAGGCCGATGTGCAGAGGCAGGTACACCGCCATGCCCACCACGATGGTGCCCAGGATGCCGCGGCGCCAGAAGTAATAAGCGCTGGCACACACCACGGCAGGCAGGCGGGCGTCCATGAGGGTGTCGATGAGCTCGCCCTGGGTCATGAGGATCTCGGGCGCGATGACGGCCGACAGGGCGGCCAGCGGCGCGTATTTGAGCCCGCGCTTGAGCCAGTCCGGCATGGGCAGCTCGCGCTCGGGAATCATGAAGAACGACCGCGAGACCACGGTGATGACCGCCAGCCCCACGATGGCGATGACGGGCCCGATCCAGGACCAGCTCATGGGTGGCGCTCCTCGCGCAGGGGCACAACCTCGCCTGCTTCGACATGTTCACGGGTTTCGGGTGGCATGGCGGTGTCCGCGGGCACGCGCAGCAGCTCGGGCTTCTGGCGGCGGCGGTCCACGGCCTCCATGAGCAGGCCTGCGGCCACCGCAGCAGCCAGCGCCACCAGGATGTTGAGCTTGAGCGGCAACGCAAAAGCCGCAATGGCGGCCGTCGCGGCCACCCCGGTGGCAAGCCATGTGGCGCGGTCGAACAACAGCGACAGCAGCACGCCCAGCAGCGCCAGCACGCCCGCAAACCCCAGGCCCCATGACAGCGGCACGGCGTTCGCCAGGAAGATGCCAGCCAGCGACGGCACTTGCCAGGCCAGCCAGTTGGTGGAGGCAGCACCGCAGAAGTATGGAATCTGCTCGGGCTGCGGCCGTGGCTCTGGAAAACGTTTCATGAAGGCAACGTAGATCACGTCACCGCTGAAGTAGCCCAGCGCCAGGCGCTGGCGCAGCGGCAGGTGTGCAAAGTAGCCGCGCCACATGCTGCTGAAGATCACAAAGCGCAGGTTCACGCAGGAGGCTGTCAGCCAGATCACCCACAGCGGCGCGCCCACCGTGAGCAAGGGCATGACCGCGAGCTGCGCGCTGCCCGCGTACACCATGAGCGACATGAAAACGGCCATGCCCACCGGCATGCCGCTTTTGACCATGGCCACGCCGGTGACCAACCCCCAGGCACCAATGCCCAGCGAGGTGCCTGCCATGTCGATGGCGGCCATGCGAAACGAGGGGTGGCGCACCGTGCGCCGGATTTGCGCGATGCGGCTCATGGAGCCGATGGCGCGGTGGCGGCAATCGTGGGCGCCGAGGTGCTGGCACCCAGCACGGCGCCGGGCGCGAGCGCGAAGCCCCGCAAAAAATCCGCCGCCGGCAGGCGCTTGCCCCCGGCGCGCTGCAGCTGCGTGAGCCTGAGCGCTCCGTCGCCGCAGGCCACGGTGATACCGTCATCATTTATAAGCAAAATATGCCCCCAACGCTTATCCATCAAGCGCTGGCTGCTATCAATTTCGCAAGACCACACCTTGACGGTTTCGCCATTGGCTTCGGTGCTGGCACCGGGAAACGGGTCAAACGCACGGATGCGCTGGGCAATCACGGTCGCGGGCAAAGACCAGTCGATGGGGCTCTCCGACTTTTCGATCTTGTGCGCGTAGGTCACGCCCTCGTCGGGCTGCGGCGTGGCCTGCATCCCGCCACAGGCAGCCAGCTCCAGCGCCTCCACGATCAGCCTGCCGCCCAGGTCGGCAAGGCGATCGTGCAGTGTGACCGTGGTGTCTGTGGGGCGGATGGGAGTGCGCTCTGTCAGCAGCATGGCGCCGGTGTCAAGCCCTGCATCCATCTGCATGATGGTGATGCCGGTTTCGGTGTCGCCCGCCTCGATGGCGCGGTGAATGGGCGCGGCGCCCCGCCAGCGCGGCAGCAGGCTGGCATGGATGTTCAGGCAGCCCAGCCGCGGCAGTTCCAAGGTCCACTGGGGCAGGATCAGCCCATAGGCGGCAACCACCATCACATCGGCTTTTGCGTCCAGCAGTGCGTCGCGCGCGGCTGCAGCGTCTTCGGCGTATTTGCCGTCCAGGCGCAGGCTGCGGGGCTGCGCCACGGGAATGCCGTGCTCCAGGGCGCATTGCTTCACGGGCGATGCCTGCAGCTTCATGCCGCGGCCGGCAGGCCGGTCGGGCTGGGTCAGGACAAGCGGCACGGTGAAGCCTGCGTCCAGCAAGCGCTGCAGGGCCACGCGGGCAAACTCCGGTGTGCCGGCAAAAATGACTCTCATGGAAACCAATGTGGGAGAAGTGCGTGCTCAGTCGCGCGCGTTGTCGAAGAGGGGCAGCTCGTCGGTGAACATCACCATGCGCACGATGCCCGCGCGGTCGATGTGCACGTGCGCCAGGCGGGGGTCGGAGTTTTGCCGGAACCGGTAGGTCCAGATGTCGCCATCGAACCGCGCCACACGCTCCAGCCGCAGGGGCGGGCCAAAGGTGCGTTCCACATCGCCCCGTGTCCAGACACCCGTGGGAATGTTCTCAAACCGGGACTGGGTGAGCACCTGTTCGTTGCGCACCAGCCGCCCTGCCGCGTCGAAGTCCAGGGTGTAGGCGGCAAAACCGGCGGGCAGTTCCGAGTACAGCAGACGCTGGCCTGTGGGCAGTGAATAGACCGCGGTGGGCGGCCCCAGGCGGGCGATCACGTCGGCCTGCGGCGTGCCGGGCTGCACCTTGGCTGGCAAGGCGCACCCAGCCAGCAGCAGCGACAGCGTCAGCCCCAGCGCGGCCCATGCCGCGCGCGCCAGCACCCTGCCGCCACCTGGGGGGCAGAGCGCCGCCGGGGTCACGCGCGGGCCTCCCGCTGCTGCTTGACCATCTTGGTCTTGATGCGGTTGCGTTTGAGGGGCGAGAGGTATTCCACGAACACCTTGCCCATCAGGTGGTCCATCTCGTGCTGAATGCACACGGCCAGCAGGCCGTCGGCCTCGATCACGCGCGACACGCCCTGAGCGTCCAGCGCTCGCACGTGCACGGCGTCAAAGCGCTCCACGCCGTCGTAGATGCCCGGCACAGAAAGGCAGCCTTCTTCGTTGAGGTGCTTTTCAGCGCTGGCCCAGACGATCTCCGGGTTGATCAGCACCAGGGGCTGATTGCGCTCTTCGGAGACGTCGATCACCACCAGCCGCTCGTGCACGTCCACCTGGGTCGCAGCCAAGCCGATGCCGTGGGCGTCGTACATGGTTGCGAGCATGTCGGCGACGAGGGCCCGGATGCGGTCGTCCACGGCCTCTATGGGGCGAGCGACCTTGTGGAGCCGGGGGTCCGGGTAACAGAGAATGGGGAGGATTGCCATGGATGCGGGTAAGAGATGTCGCTATTTTCGCCACTTTTGAGGCCCGCTGCACTCCGCAAAGCCAATAATCGTTGCCGAATCAAGGGCTTGAGCAGAGAATCTGAGCTGATTTGTAACGTAGTTGCCCAGACGTACGCATACCGCGGGCGTCGTGGCGCCAGTGAGGGGGCGTTTCACAATGCATGACAAAAGGAACAACATGACGGCATTCACCGGCGTGCGGCGGACCGCCCTGGGCGCGCTCACCATCATCGCAGGCGCATTGCTGGCCGCCACGTCCGTTCAGGCGCAGAATTTCCCGATCACCAGCAACCAGCGCGCCACGGCGCAGCAGGTGGCAGAGCGCGGCATCCCCTTGTCCGAGTTGGCGCCCAATGCGCCAGACCGCTATACCGTAAAGCGCGGCGATACGCTCTGGGGCATCTCCGGCATGTACCTCAAGCGCCCCTACCGCTGGCCCGAGCTGTGGGGCATGAACCTCAGCGCCATCCCCAATCCCCACCTGATCTTCCCCGGCCAGACGCTGTACCTCGAAAAGGATGGCAGCTACGCCCGCCTGCGCACCAGCCCGCCCGGCCAGTCGGAAACAGTGCGCGTGTCACCGCGCACGCGCAGCGACACGCTGCTGGGTACCGCGCTGCCCACCCTCAAGCCACACCTGATCGAGCCGTTCCTCGTAGAGCCGCTGGTGGTGGATGCCGAGGTGCTGGAGCGCGCACCCCGCATCGTGGCCACCGTGGAGGAGCGTGTGCTCATGGCCCATGGTGATCGTGCCTATGCCCGCGGCAACGAATCAGCGCCGCTGCGGGTGGCCCCTGGCGAGCAGCGGTACTACCGCGTCTATCGCAATGCAATCCCCCTGAAGGACCCCGCCAGCGGCGAGATACTGGGCTATGAGGCCCAGTATCTGGGCAAGGCCGAGCTGGTTCGTGGCGAGACCACCGAAGATGTGCCCGACGGCAAGGGCGGCTTCACCACGGACAAGGTCCCTGCCACCGTCGAGATTTCCGGCACCAAAGAAGAAATCCGGGCAGGTGATCGCTTGCTGGTTGAGCCGGGCCGAGGCTTCATGAGCTACACCCCGCGTGCTCCCCAGACCACGGTGGACGCGCGCGTGGTGTCGATCTACGGCGGGTCTTCCGTCTCTTTTGCGGCTCAAAACCAGGTTGTTGCCATCAATAAGGGTGCGCGCGACGGGTTGGAGGCTGGCCAGGTGCTGAACCTCCTCACCAAGGGCGAACGCATCAAGGATTCGACCAGCGAATCCAAGGAAATGATCAAGCTGCCCAGCGAAACCAATGGCATGGCCATGGTGTTCCGCACGTTTGACCGTGTGTCCTATGTGCTGATTCTCGACGTGCGCACGGGCGTGCGCGTGGGGGACCGGCTCGTCAATCCTGAGTAAACAGGCATTGGCCCATGGCGCAACAAAGCGGACACCCACGCTACGCCAGCGTGCCTTGGCCCTGACTTCTGCATCGCATGGACCGTGAAGAGCTTGGAGGGTGGCTGCGCCTGACTCTCTCGCCCGGCGTGGGCAATGGTGCCGCGCGGCGCTTGCTGGCACAGTTTGGTCTTCCCCCGGCCATCTTTGCGCAGCCTGAAGCCGCGCTGCGCCAGTGCGTGACGGCTGCGCAGGCGCGTGCGCTGTGTGAGGTTCCGCCCACCTGGGCGGAGTTGCTGGAAACCACCCTGCAGTGGCTTGGCGGTGCCCAAAACCCAGAGTCTTCAGGTGCGCCAGCACGTGCCGTGGTCACGCTGGGCGACCCGCGCTACCCCCAGGCCCTGCTCGATACCGAAGACCCTCCGCTTCTCCTGTACCTCATGGGCCCGGAGTCACTGCTGCAAGGGCAACCTTTTCCACGCCAGAATTGCCTGGCGATGGTGGGCAGCCGCAACCCCACGGCCCAGGGTGCCGACAACGCCCGGCTGTTTGCGCGGGCTTTGCACAGCGCGGGGCTCACCATCGTGTCCGGGCTGGCTTTGGGGATCGATGCCGCCGCCCATGAAGGTGCGCTGGATGTGGCGGGCCAGGCAGGCATTGGCGCTTTGGCGCCAGCCACCATTGCCGTGGTGGGTACAGGTCTTGACCGTGTTTACCCCCGCAAGAATCTCGATCTTGCCCGCCGAATCGCCGCCAACGGCCTGCTGGTCAGCGAATACCCGCTGGGCACGCCGCCGCTTGCGGCCAATTTTCCCAAGCGCAACCGGATCATTTCAGGTTTGTCGCAAGGTACTCTGGTGGTAGAAGCTGCGCTGGCTTCGGGCTCGTTGATCACGGCCCGCACGGCGGTGGAGCAGGGCCGTGAGGTGTTCGCCATTCCTGGCTCCATCCATTCGCCCCAATCGCGAGGCTGCCATGCCCTGATCCGCCAAGGCGCCAAACTGGTGGAGTCGGCGCAGGATGTGCTGGAAGAACTCCGCATGTCTGTGCCCGCCGTAGGGCGGGTCGGTGAAACCGACGCGGCTCTGACGGCCGAGGACATGGTGGCTCAGGACATGGACGAAGATGGCACGGGCGCCCATGTTGCCGAAAGCCCGCTGCTGAAGGCGCTCGGTTTTGATCCGATGGGCATTGATGCACTGGTGGCCCGCACCGGCATGAATGCAGCGTCACTGCAGGTCGCGCTGTTGGAACTGGAGCTTGAAGGGCGTGTGGCCCGCCTGCCCGGCGGGCTGTTTCAGCGCATAGGCTCCGCCTAAATCACCGTGCTTTCAGTAGCGTTTCAGTCCAGCAGCCGCTCGGGGTTGGCGTCCAGCTTGGCCAGTGCATCGCGCGTTGCGCGCACGGTGAGCCCTTCCTCGTCCTGCGGCACCAGCAGGCCCGCCTGCAGATACGCCGCCAAGCGGCGCAACTGAATCAGGTAGCTGCTGCCGTCCACGGCCGCAAACAGGTGCAGTTGCTTGCGTTGGCTTTGCCAGGCGTACTGCACCTGTGCCGAGGCGCCGTTGTGGTCCAGCGTGTACCAGGCACCCGGCTGCAGTTGCTGCGCCTCCACCACCATGGCGTCCTCCACGGGAGCACCGTTGTCGGCCACCACGTGGATGGAGGATGCATCGATGCCCAGCATCATTTCGATGTTGTCTGCATTGAGCGGCATGTCGCCCAGCGTGGCATCGTTGATGAAATCCTCCAGATTGGCCAGGCGCTTGGCCATGGCGTCGATGTGCGCCTGGGGAATGGAGGCGGTCTTGGACAGGAATGCGTCCGCCAGCGTATCGGTCAGTACTTTGATCTGGGCATCCTGCGCTTCACCGTTCACGTTCATCAGCGCCAGACCCTGACGCAGGCGCTGAAGAAGTCCCGGCAAATTCTGGATGACCTGCGCGCGGTCGCTGCGGTTGGGTTTGGCGCTGGCAGCCCACACCAAATCTGCCGCGGTGCGCTTGAGCGCCACCGTGTCGGCATGCTGCGGCCCGTCGCGCACGGCAGACAGTGCCAGCACTTCTGCCCAAGTCTTGAACAGAAACTCGCGGATCTCATCGCGCACCGGCATATCCCGCAGCATGGTGCGCAACTCGATGGTGTACTGGATGGCCAAAGTTTCGCGCTGCTCCACCTGTTGCGCCACGCTCACCAAGCGCGAGGTGGCCTGTTTTTCCGTGAGGAACTTGGACAGGAATTTTTCGAACTCGTCGTACACGAGCTGGAACACGCGCCGACCGGTCTCGGGGTACTGTTCGATCACC
>JBCNOJ010000196.1:0-8775 GCA_039593925.1 Acidovorax sp. | reverse complement strand
CAAACCCATGCACCCCGCCCAGCCCGCTCTATCCCCTCTGCCCCCTCAACCTCCGCTACCCGCTCCGCGGTCTGAACCCTCTTTTTTGGAGTTGCCCATGCCTTCCCCTTTTGCCGTCCACCTTGGCTTGGCATTGCCCATCATCCAGGGCCCCATGACGGGCTCCGACACGCCCGCGCTGGCGGCCGCCGTGTCCCACGCCGGGGGCCTGGGCATGCTGGGCTGTGGCATGCGCTCACCCACCGCCATGGCCGAGGCCGCAGCGGAGGTGCGCCGCCGCACCGACCAACCCTTTGGCATGAACCTGTTCGTACAGACCACGCCCACACCCGACGAAGCGACGGTGTTGGCCGCACTGCAGCGCCTTGCACCGTTCTATGCCGAGTTCGGCTTGGTACCGCAGCGGCCCGCGCAATGGTGCGAAGACTTCGCGGCGCAGCTCGACGCCCTGGTGGCCGCACGCCCGGCCGTGGCCAGTTTCACCTTCGGCATTCTCTCGGCCGCGCAGGTGGCACGGCTCCGCGCGGTGGGCTGCTGCGTGATCGGCACCGCCACCACCGTGGCGGAGGCCCGCGCCTGGGCGGCGGTGGGGGCGGATGCCATTTGCGCTTCGGGCATGGAAGCGGGCGGGCACCGCGGCACCTTCCTATCGCCCGGTTGCGAAACGCCCCCGCCTGGTGGGCCGTCTGTGGACGATTTCGAAGCCAGCATGGTGGGCACGCTGACGCTGGTGCGGCAGTGTGTGGAGGCCTTGCCATCCACGCCCATCATCGCCGCGGGCGGCATCATGGACGGGCGCGGGATTGCAGGGGCACTGGCGCTGGGAGCGCAGGCGGTGCAGATGGGCACGGCATTCCTGACCTGCCCCGAGTCGGCCATCGGCACGGCCTACCGCGCGGCGCTGACACAGGCCGGCCCCACGGACACGCGCACCACCCGCGTGTTCTCGGGCCGCCCCGCGCGCGGCATCGTCAACCCCATGATGGACGCGCTGCGGGCCGACGAGCGCGCCGTGCCGCCCTACCCGATCCAGAACGCCCTCACCGGCGCGCTGCGCCGCGCATCCGCCGAAGCCGGGCGCGCAGACCACCTCTCGCTGTGGGCCGGCCAAGGCGTGGCCGCCGTGCGCCCCATGCCAGCGGCGGACCTGGTGGCCACGCTGGCAGCGGAATGGCGCACCGCCATGGCAGCCGTCGCGGCGCAGGCAGACGCTGCATGATTCTATGAATTTGATAGCTGCTAGCGCTTACTGGATAAGCGCTAGAGGCCATTTTGATTCAAATTTCCCAGCCATACGCCAGAGGAGGTCGCAGCACGCTACTGCGCTGACAGACTCAGTCCGAAACGGACTGGGGAGCGCGGCCCGGGGCCTGACCCGTCCGGTCTCCAAGCAAAAGTCCACAACCTCCGCCACTGGCGTGCTCCAGACCAGTGCCACCGTGGAACTGGCTCTGCGAGGCCACGGGTGGCATCCCCCTCCCGCAGGAGAGGGGAAGGCGCGCAGCGCCTCAGGGGGTGCCTCACTGCCTCCAGGGCAGTTCGCGCGCAGGCCCCTGGATCACCGGCGGGCTGGCATTGATCCTCTCTCCCGCCAGCACCCGCTCGTACATGCGCAGGTAGTTGCGCGCCATGCGATCGGCACCGAAATGCTCCACCACATGCTGGTGGCAGGCGCGGGCGTCGAAACGGTTGTTGCGCACGGCCTCGGCCAGCACGCTGGCTTCGGCCGAAAGCACACCGCAGTGCACGGGCACCAGCTCGGGCAGCGCGCCGTAGGGCGTGGCAAACACCGGGCAGCCGAAGTACAGGCTTTCGATGATGGCCAGGCCAAAGGGCTCGTGCCAGCGCACCGGAAAGATCAGCCCGCGCGAGGCATTGAGCAGCCCCGTCTTCTGCGTGCCCCCCACCATGCCGTGGAAGTGGATCCTGCGCGACAGCGTCCAGCGAAAGCCGCGCTTGAAATTGATGCGGTCGCCACCGAGCACATCCAGCTCCACGCCCGCCATCTTGGCCACCTTGATGGCGCCGCGCACGTTCTTCACGCCCCAGGCGGCCTTGCCCAGAAAGTGGTAGCGCGGGCGTGGCAGGTTGAAGTCCACAGGACCATAGCCGGACCAGTCGAGCCCGTTGTAGACGAACTCGGTGGAGCCATACCGCGCCGCATGGTCGCGCGAAAGGAACACAGTGTTCAGCGGCAGCGGCTTGGGTTTGCGCGCGTTGCCGTGTTCGGTGACGAGATAGGGTTTGGCCAGCTCGGTGCGCGGGTTGAACTGGAAATGCGTGATGTCGACATCGGCCGGAATCTGCCCTTCCCAAGGCTCGTCCGGGCGAATGGGCAGCACCCGGCCGAAGTCGCAGGTGGACCCTTCAGGCACCAGGTAGCTCACGCGGTGACCCAGCTGCACCAGCGTCTTGCCCAAGTCCCAGATCACGCGTTCGGTGCCGCCGTAGCCATACACCGGAATGGGGGAGTTGTTGACCAGCAGGATGTGCATCAAAAAGGCCTCTCGTCTCGTTTTTGCATGACGCTGCAAAACACCCGCAGCCCAAGAAACTGGCGCGCCCCAAGCCAGTGCCACCGTGGAACTGGCTTTGCCAGGCCACGGGTGGCGTCCCCCTCCCGCGCAGCGAGAGAGGGGGAAGGCGCGAAGCGACTCAGGGGGTGCTTCATCTCACAGTGGACGGGGGCAGCCCATGCGCCTGCGGCGCTCGTGCAGAGCCGCCAGCACCAGGGGGCACATGAAAAGATAGAACATGTTGCCGCTGTTGTGCGCCAGAAAGACCTGCGTGAGGCCAAAACCGATGTACGACAGCGGCAGCATCACCCCCACCAGGCACAGCGAGAGCGATTCGCGGTCCATGCGCCCCGTGCCATCGCGGATGCGTTCGGCCCTGGGCCAGAACATCACCAGCGGAATGCCATAGAACGCCAGCAGCAGCAAAACGCCGGGCAGGCCGCGCTTCACGAACAGGTCCAGCACCTCGTTGTGCGCATGGCTGAACTCCAGCACGATGGGATGGGCTTGGCCGGCCGCCACGCGGCGCTTTTTCTCGGCCTCATAGCCTGCGCGGCCCCAGCCCGTGAAGGGTCGGTCCCAGCCCATGTCCCAGGCCAGGCGCCAGTGGGCCAGCCGGTGGCCCACCGAGTTGCGGCCTTCACCGTGGTCTTTGTAGCCCTGCACTTCCAGCCGCGCCTCGTCCACCCGCTGCTCTACCGCAGGCACTTGCGACATCACGGCCGCGACCACGGCCAACCCGCACACGCCCCAGTACATGCGCCGCTGCCCCGTGGTGTGCACCAGCAGCCAGGCGCACACCGGCACCAGCAGCACCAAGGCCAACCAGCCGCCGCGCGATTGGGACAGCAGCGAACCCGTAACTCCCAGTGCCACGGCTGCCAGCAACAGCAGGCGCTGCCAGGCCACCCAGCGGCGCCATTGCACGACCAGCAGCAGCCCGCTCATCACAGCCAGCAGCATGCTCAGATTGCCATACTGGATGGCGTTGGTAAAACCATTGGCGCGCGGCAGACTCAGCCAGAACACCTGGTACAGGGAGATCAGCCCGCTGCCCACCGCACCCACGGCAATGCCCATCCACAGCCACGATGCCCGTGGCTCGAACACCATGAGGTAGAAGATGCATGGCAGCGCCAACAGGTATTTGAGCGGCCGGTCCATGCTGCCCCAGCCCCAGGTGGGGCCGATGTCCAGCATCCACACCGCAGCCATGCAAGCAAACGCTGTTGCCAGCCACCACGCCACACGCGGTGCGGGATGGTGCCTCCAAACCGGTACGCTGGCCAGCGCCGCCACCAGCAGCAGCACGGCGCCATACGAATACCCCGAAGGTAGCCACAAGGCCAAGCCCGGCACCAAAAAGGCACCCACGCTGGCACACCGCCGAAACCACTTCAGGCGCGCTTCCTGCTGTTGTCCTGACATCAGCGCACCACCCTGCCCGTCAGGCTGTCCCGGTCGTAATGCAGCGCCGCATAGCGAAAGAACCCCTCCAGCGCCACAAAAAAGCAATAGAGAAAGCCAGCGCCGCCACACAGGAAGCCCAGGCGGAAGAAATACAGCCGCACGAACATCGACGTGCCCGATGCCAGGCCGCGCACCACGCCGCCGCGCTTGCCATCCTCGGCACGCTTGGCAGCGCCCAGCATCACGTACTGCGTGAGCTTTTCCAGGCTGCCACGCACGGTGGTGCGCGAGTAATGCAGCAGCCGCGCACGGATCAGGCGGCGCGGCACCGCTGCGCCGCCTGGCTCAGGGTGCAGCTCGGCCTGCTCATGCACCACGCCGGTGTACTGCGCCACCATGCTGCGCACAAACAGCCGCTCGATCTGCGACTGCGCCCGGAAATACCTGAGCTCGTGCCCATACGCCACCATGCGCCAGCGAATGGACCACACGGCCCGCTCGCCCGAACGGACGATGGCTTTCAGCTCCTCGGCGAACGCAGGTGTCATCACCTCGTCGGCATCCAGGAAGAAGATGTAGTCGCCCCGCGCATGCGCCAGCAGGCGGTTGCGCTGCACGGCAAATCCTTGCCAGTCGGGGTGGCTGTGAACCTCCGCGCCCAGCCGCTCTGCGATGGCGACGGTGCCATCGGTGCTGCCGCTGTCCACCACCAGGAGCTGGTCGGCAAACGCTGCGCTTTTCAGGCAGGCTTCAATGCGGTGCGCCTCGTTGTGCGTGAGCACCGCAACGGTCAACGTGGGCAGCGCCGACGCGCCCCCGGTTGCAACTGGCATCAACCAATCAATCGTTCAGTGGCCAGCGTGCACATGCTCTCCGGCCTTCAGCCGGTACACCGTGCCGCAATAAGGGCACTTGGCCTCGCCGGTGCGGGCCACGTCCAGGTACACCTTGGGATGGCTGTTCCAGATTTTCATGTCGGCCTTGGGGCTGGGGCAGAAGACCCCGCCCTGGGCATTGAGGTCCTTGGCCAGGAGTTCGACGGCGGCTTGGGACATGGTGTTCAGACTTTCGAGAGCCAGTGGGCGTATTGGGGGTTGCGGCCATTGACGATGTCAAAGAACGCGCTCTGGATTTTTTCGGTGATCGGACCACGCGATCCGCTGCCCAGTTCAATGCGGTCGAGTTCGCGGATGGGGGTGACTTCAGCGGCCGTGCCGGTGAAGAAGGCCTCGTCGGCGATGTAGACCTCGTCGCGCGTGATGCGCTTTTGCACGATCTCCAGGCCCAGGTCCTTGGCGATGTGGAACACCGTGTTGCGCGTGATGCCGTTCAGGGCGCCGGCCGACAGGTCGGGCGTGTAGATCACGCCGTTCTTGATGACAAAGATGTTCTCGCCCGCGCCTTCGGACACGAAGCCAGAACTGTCGAGCAGCAGGGCCTCGTCATAGCCGTCATCCAGCGCTTCCATGTTCGCGAGGATGGAGTTCGTGTAGTTGCTCACCGCCTTGGCCTGCGTCATGGTGATGTTGACGTGGTGGCGCGTGTAGCTGCTGGTCTTCACGCGGATGCCGCGCTTCATGCCCTCTTCGCCCAGGTAGGCACCCCAGGCCCAGGCGGCCACCATCAGGTGGATCTGGTTACCCTTGGGCGATACGCCCAGCTTTTGCGAGCCGATCCAGGTGAGCGGGCGCAGGTAGCAGGATTCAAGCTTGTTCTCGCGCACCACGGCCTTCTGGGCCTCGTTCACTTCTTCCTTGGTGAACGGGATCTTCATGCGCAGGATCTTGGCGCTGTTGAAGAGGCGGTCGGTGTGCTCTTCCAGGCGGAAGATGGCCGTGCCGTCGGCCGTCTTGTACGCGCGCACGCCTTCGAAGGCGCCGCAGCCATAGTGCAGGGTGTGGGTGAGGACGTGGATCTTGGCATCGCGCCAGTCCACCATCTGGCCGTCCATCCAGATCTTGCCGTCACGGTCGGCCATCGAGGGAACTACGGGGCTCATGGGGTTCCTTTTGTTGCTGCAGGTCGCAAAGATGGGATTTTACGGGGCCACAGGCGGGGAGGCCGGTTCAGCGCCCGAGGCTTCGGCCTGCGGCCGGAACAACTCCCACTTGACCAGTTTGCCGTGCAGGAACTCGCAGGTGACGTGCGAGTCGGTGCCGTCTTTCCAGCGGTACACCTCGGGCTGCGCGTCCGGGGCAGACAACTGCTCGCCCAGCGACTGGGTCATTGCCACCACGTGCATCAGCGTCACGCGGGGTTTGAGGCGGGCATTGAGCATCACAGCACTTGGCACGTAGCCCATGGGCCGCCCAGATGCCTTGCGCATCACGCTCATGAGCCGCGTGAAATGCAGCAGCCCCCACATCACCAGCCCGCCGAAAACGGCGGCCACGCCAGGCCAGCCATAGGCGTTGAAACCAAAAAAGACCAAGGCCACCAAGCCAGCCGGCACCAGGATATTGCGAACATTCATGGGCAGTATTGTCTTATGTCCGTCACACGGCCTCTGCAAGACCCCGGTCAGGGGGCAGGGAAAACGATCGCATCGCGTGAAGTTCCAACGCGCTGAAAATTTGTTTCGTTGTGTAAGCACTACATTAATCAAACAAGTTCGTGCCCATCCGGGTTGCAAGCGAGGCCGAGTGTTTACGCCACGCGCGCAAGCCCCAAGAATGCGGTTTTCCGTCCTTTCTGGAGATCGCGAATGAAGCTGGATAACGTGCGTCTGTCACCCAAGCTGTGGGGTTCCATCGTCGGGCTGCTGGGCGCCATGCTGCTGGTGTCGGTGTGGGCGCAGCACCGCGTGTCCCAGGTCATGGACCAGTCCATGCAGTCTCTGGCAGCGTTTGAAAACCGCATCACGCTGGCTGTGCAATGGAAAGGCGCCACCGAAACCACGGGCGAACGCGTGCTGGCCAGCAACTCCACACCCGATCCAGACCTGACAGCGCTCTTCGACGGCCGCGTCAAGGCGGGCGTATCCGGCATCTCTGTGATCCAGGCCAAGGTGGTCGAGCTGGCCACGAGCCCGGCCGACAAGGCGGCCCTCACGCGTGTGGGGGCGGAGCGCACCAACGTGCTGGCGCTGAACAAGCAGGCCCGAGAGATCAAACAAGGCGGCGACGGCGCTGCGTTCAAGACGTTCATCGAGGCGCAATACCTGCCGGCCATCGGCCGCTACGTAGACAGCCTGGAGAGCTTTGTGCAACTGCAGCAGAGCCAGCGGGACGCCGCGCGGCTGGAAGCGCAAGCCGCGCGCAGCCAGGCGAGCCTGCTGGCATGGATTGCGCAGGGCATTGTTTTTGTGCTCGGGCTGGTGTTGTCTTTCCTGCTGGTGCGCTCCATCACCCGGCCACTGCACCGCGCAGTGGAGCTTTCAGACGCCATCGCCGCGGGTAATCTCACCGTGTCAGCGCACGATGACCGCCAGGACGAGTTTGGGCACCTGCTGCGTTCGGTCTCGCAAATGGCTGCGCGGCTGCGCAGCCTGGTGGCCGAAGTGCGCAGTGGGGTCGAATCCATGTCCACCGCGTCGGTGGAAATCGCCACGGGCAATCACGACCTTTCGTCCCGCACCGAACAGACGGCGGCCAACCTGGAGGAAACCGCCTCCAGCATGGAGGAATTGACCGCTACGGTGACCCAATCCGCCGACACCGCGCGGCAGGCCAACCAGCTCGCATCCACAGCCGCCCAGGCCGCCGGCCGGGGGGGCGAGGTGGTGGCCCAGGTGGTGGAAAGTATGCAGACCATCACCCACAGTTCGCGCAAGATCGCAGACATCATCGGCACGATTGATGGCATTGCCTTCCAGACCAACATCCTGGCCCTGAATGCCGCGGTGGAAGCCGCCCGCGCAGGCGAGCAGGGCCGTGGCTTTGCCGTGGTGGCCAGCGAGGTGCGGGGCCTGGCACAGCGCAGCGCCGAGGCCGCAAAAGAGATCAAGGGCCTGATCACAGCGTCGGTGGACTCGGTGGAGATGGGGTCGGAGCAAGTCACGCAGGCTGGGCAGGCCATGGACGAAATCGTGAGCAGCGTGCGCCGCGTTTCGGACCTGATCGGTGAGATCACGGCATCCTCTTCCGAGCAGCGCGACGGCATCGCTCAGGTGAATGTGGCCGTGACCCAGCTTGACCAGATGACGCAGCAAAACGCCGCTCTGGTGGAGGAATCGGCCGCGGCCGCATCGTCGCTGCGCGACCAGGCACAGCGCTTGTCCGAGGTGGTTTCGGTGTTCAACGTGGGCTACCAGCCCCCGACGCCTGCGCCAGCAACGCCCCGCCCCGCTCCTGCCGCAGCGCCACGCCCGATTTCGGCACGCGCCGCGCCTGTGGAAGCACCCGCGCCAGCGGCCCGCAAGCTGCAAGCCCCCAAGGCGGCAGCACCGGCCAAAGCACCTGCCCCGGCAACCCCCGCGCCCAAGGCCCCCGCCAAAGGCTCGGACGACGACTGGGAATCGTTCTGATGGCCTGGGTTGGCTGAGGGCAAAAAGCCCCTCAGCCCATTTCGCGCACCACGTTCATCGCCTCCTCCACGCGCTCTACCGCGTGAATGGTCAGCCCCTCGATGGGCTTTTTGGGCGCGTTGGCCTTGGGCACAACGGCCACGCTGAAGCCCAGCTTGGCGGCTTCCTTCAGCCGTTCCTGCCCGCGCGGCGCGGGGCGCACTTCGCCCGCCAGGCCCACTTCGCCAAAGGCCAGGAAGCCCCGGGGCAGCGCCTTGCCGCGCAGGCTGGACGTGATGGACAGCATAAACGCGGGTTGCACGGCAAGGGAAACAGCGAGGCTAACAGAGTAAATCCATTTCATCAGGTCGGGTTCTCTTAAGTAACTGCGCAATATCGAAATAA
>JBCNOJ010000195.1:0-8813 GCA_039593925.1 Acidovorax sp. | reverse complement strand
AGCGAACGCGTGCAGCAGGCACGCACACGGTTTGAGGTGCCGCGCAACGTGCACCACCAGCTGCTGCAGCGCTTCATGCTCGCCGCCAAAAGCGGCGACCGCAAAGCCATCGAGGCGCTGCTGAGCGAAGACGCTCAGTTGATTGGCGACGGCGGCGGCAAGGTGCAGTCCTTCCCCAAGCCGCTGGTGGGGGCGTTTCGCGTGGCGAACCTGTACTGGGCGCTGTTTCGCCGCTTGGGCGCGCAGGTGGTCTACCGCATGGCGCTCATCAACGGCGAGCCCGGGCTGCTGCGCTATGTGGACGGGCGCCTTGAATCGGCCCAGGCGTTCGTGACGGATGGCGAGCGCATTGGGGCGATCTACGTGGTGCGCAACCCGGACAAGCTGGCGGGCATTGCCCAGGAGCTGTGAGCCGCGGCACAGCGCCCCGCCGGGGTGGCTGAAAACATTGCGAATACCAGCTGGTTCAGTTCTTCTCTTTTTCTTTGCAAAGCGCCGTCACAACAGCGCCCGGTGCCACGTCTTGAAAGGTATGGAAGGCAGCAGCAGCCGGTTCGCTCGCAGCCCTCCCCAGCCGCCCACGGGCCCGCCCGTTGGCCCCACTTTTTGTTCCATGCTTTTCAGGAGCCTTGCACCATGTCGCAACAACACACCGCCCGCCTGCCCTACCACCAACTGTCTTCCAAGGCCTTCATGGGCCTCGTGAACCTGTCCGAAACCGTCAAGAAGGGCCCGCTGGGCACGCGCCTGGCCGAGCTGGTGTTCCTGCGCGTTTCCCAGATCAACGGCTGCGCCTACTGCATGGACATGCACTGGCACGTGCTGGTGAAGGAAGGCATGGAGCCGCGCCACCTGAACGCCGTGGCCGGCTGGCGCGAGGCGCCATTCTTCAGCGAGCGCGATCGCGCCGCGCTGCGCTGGGCCGAGATCCTGACCGCCACGCCGCACAGCGATGCCAGCGATGAAGAATTCGCCAGGCTCCAGGCTGTGTTCACCGACGCGGAAATTGCCGACCTGGGCTTTGCCGTGGGCGTGATCAATGCCTGGAACCTGATCAATGCGGGAATGCGCGCACCGATTCCCGAGAAGCCAGCCGTCTAAATTTCAAGCCAAATTGGCTGCTAACGCTTATCCAGCAAGCGCTGGCAGCTATCATTTTTGCGAAATATTTGCGGCGCATCTCTTCCACGTGTGTAGCCTGCCTGACAGTCTCTGGACCCGCTGCGGCCTACAGTGGTGCCTTCCCCAAAGGACAACGGAGACACCACGCCATGCTCACCATCCCCTCCCTGAAAGACAGCGTCAGCCCCGAAGAATGGCAGCTGCGCTGCGACCTGGCGGCCTGCTACCGCCTGGTGGCGCTGTACGGCTGGAGCGACCTGGTCTTCACCCACATCAGCGCCAAGCTGCCGGAATCGGTGGCGGGCGTGGGCCAGCACCACTTCCTCATCAACCCCTACGGCCTGATGTTCGACGAGATCACTGCGTCAAGCCTGATCAAGGTGGACATGGCGTG
Organism: Acidovorax sp.; assembly: GCA_039593925.1. GTDB lineage: Bacteria > Pseudomonadota > Gammaproteobacteria > Burkholderiales > Burkholderiaceae_C > Acidovorax. Next base: position 7,297 of record JBCNOJ010000195.1, on the reverse strand, counting down.
CAACAAGCTGCACGAATCGCCCTTTCCCGTGAACCCCGCCGGCTTCGTCATCCACAGCGCAGTGCACGAGGCGCGGCCCGAGGCTGGCTGCGTGCTGCACACCCACACCCGCGCTGGCGTGGCCGTGAGCGCGCAAAAGGGCGGCGTGCTGCCCATCAGCCAGCAAAGCACTTTCGTGCTGGGCTCGCTGGCTTACCACGAGTACGAAGGGGTGGCCTTCCGCGACGAGGAAAAGCCGCGTCTGCAGGCCGACCTGGGCCAGGCCAACTTCCTCATGCTGCGTAACCACGGGCTGCTCACGGTGGGCAAGACGATTGCCGACGCATTCCTGTCGATGTACACCTTCGAGAACACCTGCCGCATCCAGATCGATGCACAAGCTGGCGGCGCCCTGACCGAGGTGAACCCGCAGATCGTGACCGGCGTGGCCCAGGCCATGCGCGTGCAGACCGGCGGCCTGGGCGGCGCGTTTGCCTGGCCCGCGCTGCTGCGCAAGGTGCAGCGCGACATGCCTGGATACGACAGCTAAGCCCCTGTGTCGCCTTCGGTGCCTCCCCCGAGGGGGACGCCGCCCGTGCGGCGGGGCGGCCCCTCAACGGCGGCACTGGCTTAGGACATGCCAGTGCCCTCCCCCGGCGGTCTGTGCCGAGTTGGCTGCCAGCAAAAAAGCGGCGTAGCGCATAGGATCAGCGGTTTCCGACCGTTGTTTTCAAGGACCGATCCATGAAGCTCTATTACTCCCCCGGCGCCTGCTCCCTGTCGCCCCACATTGCCCTGCATGAGGCCGGCCTGGCCTTCACCCCTGTGTTGGCCAGCACCAAAAGCCACAAGCTGCAGGACGGCACCGACTACTACGGCATCAACCCACTGGGCTACGTGCCCTTGCTGGAGCTGGACGACGGCACCCGCCTGCGCGAAGGCCCGGCCATCGTGCAGTACATCGCCGACCAGGCACCGCTCAAGATGCTGGCACCCCCCAACGGCACGCTGCAGCGCTACCGCCTGCAGGAATGGCTGACCTTCATCGGCACCGAGCTGCACAAGGGCTTCAGCCCCTTGTTCAACCCCGCCACGCCCGAGGAATACAAGACCATGGCGCGCGAGAAACTGCTGCAGCGCCTGCAATGGGTGGACAGCCAGCTGGCCCAGAAGGATTACGTCATGGGCGAACACTTCACCGTGGCCGACGGCTACTTGTTCACCGTGACCAACTGGGCCAAACTCACCAATGTGGACATTTCAGGCCTCACGAACCTGGCCCCCTACCGCGACCGCGTGGCTGCACGCCCGGGAGTGCAGGCCGCGATGAAGGCGGAAGGCCTGCTGAAATAGGGACGCCCCCCTGAGGCGCTGCGCGCCTTCCCCCCGCTCTCGCTACGCGGGCAGGGGGACAACGCCCTCGCTGCGGGGCGGCCCTTTCTCGGCGTTCCTGGCCTAGGCCGCGCCAGTACCGATTGGGAGCGCGTAGCTCGAAGCGCGGCCAAAACTCCAGATGCGCTACAGCGGCTTCTGCCGCCACGCCACCAGCGCCCCCACCCACAGCGCGCAGGCCGAGAACACCAGCCCGCGCGCGAGGCCCCCGGGGCCATCGGCGATCCAGCCCACCACCGTGGGTCCCACGATCTGCCCGGCCGCAAACACGATGGTGAACGCGCTGATGCCGCTGGCCCACAGCGCCTGCGGCAGGTTGTGCCGCACGAGGGCGGTGGTCGATGCCACCACCGACAAAAACACCCCGCCAAACAGCAGCCCCGAGGCCAGCACCACCGGCCAAGCCCCGGTGATCGCAGGCAGGAGCGTGGCCACGCCCAGCAGCGCGTTGAGCCGCGCCAGCGCCCCGCCCCCCTTGCTGCGGTCCAGCAGCCCGGCCCAGATGCGTGACGACAGCACCACGGCCAGCCCCAGCAGGGCATAGAACAGCGTCACCTCGCCCGCACCCCGGCCCTGCTCGCGCAGCAGCGCCACCACAAAGGTCATGTAGCCGATGTAGCCCACCCCGAACAGGCCGTAGCCCAGCAATGCAGGCGCCAGCGCCGGCCAGTGCACACGCGCTGGCGGGGGTGTGACATGGAAGGCCGTAGGGCCGGCCGGGGGCGCAGCCAGCCGCTGCAGCGCGCGCGCGGGCCAACACAGCACCCCCGTGGCCGCCGCGCAAGCCAGTGCCAGTGCCCACCAGGCCCAGGTCCACGCGTGCGGCGCAGGCGCCACGCCCAGCACCCCAGGCACCAGCACCGCCGACAGGCTGATGCCCCAGCCCGTACCGCCGTAATACAGCCCCAGCAGCAGGCCACTGCGGCCCGGCACCTGCGCACCCAGCCGCGCCGCCAGCAAGCCCCCGGCAATGAACACCAGCGCACTCGCCCCACCGGCCAAAAGGCGCTGCACCAGCAAGGGCGCCGCCTGCGTGAAAAAGCCGCTCAGGCCCATGAAGACTGTGGCCATCACCGCACCGGCCAGCAGCAGCGCGCCCGGGGCCACACGCCGCAACAAGAGGGGCGTGGCCAGGGCGCCCAGCAGATAGCCCAGCGCATTCACCGTGTTCATGCTGCCCGCCAGCGTGTACGACCAGCCCAGGTCATCGCGCATGGGCGGCAACAACAAGGCATAGGCAAACCGCGTAATGCCCAGTGAGATGGCCGCGCCCATCGACAAGGCCACGGCCAACCAGAGGCTGCGCAGCGGGGAGACAGAAAGCCGTGCAGGGAACGGTGCGGGGGACGACGGCAAGGGCATGGCCGCCCATTCTCAGGCAACGGCCACGAAGCCGCATGCACCGCATGCACCGCATGCGCAACAGGCAGAGCGGCAGGGCTAGCACAAAAGCGGTGCCCTTGTTGACGCCAGTGCGCTGCACGGTTTGCGCTGCAGCATTAAGCTGCCAGCCTGCCTTGTTTGCACGTTTTGCACCCACTTCACCAGGACCTTCTCACCATGACCTCCTTGTTTGAACCCACCCGCGCAGGCGACCTTCAGCTGGCCAACCGCATCGCCATGGCGCCGCTCACCCGCAACCGCTCGCCCGAGGCCATCCCCACCGACCTGGCTTGCACCTACTACGCGCAACGCGCCAGCGCCGGTCTCATCATTTCCGAAGCCACCGCCATCAGCCCGCAGGCCCAGGGCTATGCCGACGTGCCGGGTCTGTACGGCACCGAGCAGCTGGACGGCTGGAAAAAAGTGACCCGCGCCGTGCACGACGCTGGTGGCAAGATCGTGGTGCAGCTGTGGCACGTGGGCCGCGTCTCGCACACCGACCTGCAACCCGACAACGCTGCCCCCGTGGCCCCCTCGGCCGTGCAGGCCAACACCAAGACCGTGCTCATCAAGAACGGCGTGGCCACCTTCACGCCCACGTCCATGCCCCGCGCGCTCGACGCCGAAGAGATCCCCGGCATCGTGCAGGACTACCGCCACGCAGCGCGCAACGCCATTGCCTCGGGCTTTGATGGCGTGGAGATCCACGCGGCCAACGGTTACCTGATCGACCAGTTCCTCAAGACCGGCGCCAACCAGCGCACCGACGCCTATGGCGGCAGCATCGAAAACCGCGCCCGCCTGCTGCTGGAAGTGACGCGTGCCATCGTTGAGGAAATCGGCGGTGGCCGCACCGGCATCCGCCTCTCGCCCGTCACCCCCGCCAACGACATCGTGGACGCCGACCCCCAGCCGCTGTTCGACCACGTGGTGCGCGAACTGGGACCGCTGGGCCTGGCGTATGTCCACATCATCGAAGGCGCCACCGGCGGCCCGCGCGACGTGGAAGGCCGCCCCTTCGACTACGCGGCCTTGAAGGCTGCCTACCGCGCCGCAGGCGGCCAGGGCGCCTGGATGGTGAACAACGGCTACGACAAGGCCCTGGCCGAAGCCGCCCTGGCCAACGGCGCCGACATCGTGGCCTTTGGCCGCCCCTTCATCGCCAACCCCGACCTCGTGGCGCGCCTGAAAGCCAACGCACCGCTCAATGAAGTGAACCGCGCCACGCTGTACGGTGGCGGTGCAGAGGGTTACACGGATTACCCCGCGCTGAGCGCTTGAGGTAGAGACCCGCAATCGCTGCCGCTGGTTGGGTAAGCCGCTTGAAACTGGCGCTGCCCAACCCAGCGGCCGCCGCGCAAGGGCCGCGCTGGCGCTTCAGTGGGTTCTGTTAACCCAGCCCTATCGGGCTCGGCGCCCGCATCACGATGCGGGTAAACAGCCGGTCGTAAGCCGCATCGCGCGGCTTGCCGGGGGCCAGAGGATTGGTGTTGCTGGCAAAGGCGGCATCCATGGCAGCCCAGTCGGCCGGCTCCAGGCACTGCTGCGCCGCAGGGAGCACCACCGTTTCTTCGAGCCGCATGTGCTCCAGATAGAACGGGATATAGCGGCGCAGCGCCTCTGCAAATGCCTCACGCCGCACCTCGCCCATCAGCTCCCACGCCAGCAGCAGGTGCTGCAGTTCACGCACTGTGGCTTCGCCGCCCGCGTGCTCGCGCTCCAGCCGCGCTATGGCTTCAGCCGCCTCGGGCGAGCGCTGGGCCACGCGCGGGAACAGCCATTTCGATTCCTTGGGGTGGTGCTGCTGCTCAGGAAACTCGTCGATGTAGAACAGCATGGCGCGCATCACATCGAAAAAAGCCGCAGGCTCATCGCCCGGCCCCTGGTCCAGCATGAGGCGCAGCGAATGCAGCACCGCCGCCAGCGAGGCATGCTCTTCGCGAATGGTCAGCAGACTGATGGACGACATGGCAGGGTTTCCGGTAATCGGTGGTGGAGCGGTGGGCACAAGACGACGTGAGAGTGCCACGCAGCAACGCTGCGGCCCATGACACAGGTCAACAAACCGAACGATTGCCCCTGTAACAGGCCTACAAAAAACCCTCCGCAGAAAAAGAAAAACCCCGCTGGCGGTTGCACCAGCGGGGTGGAAAAAGTGCGGGGCCGAAAGGCGGCTCAGCCTGGCAAAAGAGCCCGGTTGGTATCCACCGCCAAAGCGTTTTGCTGCGCGTAGGCCGGTGCTGGCTGCGCCACGGGGACCGAATGGCCGCCATGCCCTCCTGGCACGCCCATGGATTCGGCGAGGCGGAATTGCTGCACCACCTGCGACAGGCGCGCCGCCTGCTCGCGCAGCGACTCGGCAGCTGCGGCAGACTCTTCCACCAGCGCCGCGTTCTGCTGTGTCATGCGGTCGATCTCGCCCACCGAGCCATTCACCTGGCCGATGCCGGCCGACTGCTCGGACGCTGCCGCCGTGATCTCGCCAATGATGTCGCCCACGCGCTGCACGCTGCTCATGATGTCCTTCATGGCCGTGCCCGCCTCTTCCACGTGGCGCACACCGCCGTCCACGGCCGTCACGCTGCTCTGGATCAGGCCCTTGATGTCACTGGCGGCTGCCGCGCTGCGCTGCGCCAGGCTGCGCACCTCGCTGGCCACCACCGCAAAGCCACGGCCCTGTTCGCCCGCGCGGGCAGCTTCCACGGCCGCGTTCAGCGCCAGGATGTTGGTCTGGAAAGCAATGGAGTCGATCAGGCCGATGATGTCGCCGATCTTGCGGCTCGATGTGGAGATCTCATGCATGCTGGCCACGGCCTGCTGCACCACGCCGCCACCGTGCGTGGCCATCTGCGAGGCCGATGCTGCCAGCTGGTTGGCCATCTGCGACGACGATGCGGTTTGTTGCACGGTGGAGGTCAGCTGCGACAGCGAAGCCACGGCCTCCTGCGCATTGCTGGCCGTTTGCTCAGTGCGCTGCGACAGGTCCTGGTTGCCCGTGGCGATCTCCTGGCTGGCCGTGGCGATGTTGCCGCTGGCATCGCGCACCTGCGCCACCAATGCGCCCAACCCCTGCTGCATGTCGCGCAGCGCGCGCTGAAGGTCCGCCACTTCGTCCTTGCCCTCTGCGTGAATCGGCTGAGAGAGGTCGCCGCCTGCAATGGCCTGCGCCATGCGGCGCGCTTCTTCCAGCGGGCGGCAGATGGAATTCATGTTCATCAATGTGGTGGGCACCACCACGACCACGGTGATGACCACCGCCAGCACGAAGAGCCACTTGGTCTCGTTCGAAACGCGGCCTTGCTGCGCCACGGATTTCTCCACCTCGGCACGAAGCACAGAGTCCAGTTGTGCCATCAGCTTGTCGGCCTCGTCAAATTCCGCCACGGCCTTGCCGCTCATGCGGTTGGCGATGGTGGCAGTGTCATAGCCGCTGGCCTCCAGCTGGCGTGCCACATGGGCAAACTGATCACGGTAGCTGTCCAGCTTGGTCACGATGTTGCGCACCACCGGATTGTCGGAATCCTCCTCGCCTTCCAGGAACTTGCCGGCCACCTTCTTGGCCTGCTCCAGGCTGGCCAGCCACTTGGTGTGGGCGGCCTTCACGGCCTCGGGTTTTTCGTAGCCGATGATCATGTCCTTCTCGTGCTGACGGATGGCACCCATCTCGCCGCGCAGCTCGGCCATGTAGCCCACTTCAGAGAAAGAATGGTCCATGAAGTCCTGGCTCATTGCATGGATCCGGAACATGCCCAGCATGCCCGCACCGCCCAGCAGCCCCAGCAGGCCCAGAACCACGCCAATGGCCCCCAGCATCCGCATTCGAATAGTGAACTGCCGCATGAGCGAGAAGAAATTCATGATCTGTCTTCCTTGAATAGGTATGCGCCTGCCCTGCCTGCGTACCGCACTGCAGCCGGCGCTAATTGCAACAAAGTGTTCAAGTTTGCCAGAGGATGGTGACAAGCCCATTCCTGTTTATCACATGCGCCAACGCTTGAGTAAGAGGGCATTCGCCATGACGCTCACAGAACTGAGCGCCATGGCAGCCCCGGCAACCACTGGGCTCAGGTAGCCCAGCGCCGCCAGCGGAATGCCGGCCACGTTGTAAACAAAGGCCCAGAAGAGGTTCTGGCGGATCTTCACCACCGTGCGGTGGGAGATGTCCAGCGCCGCGGCCACCAGCATCGGGTCGCCGCGCATCAGCGTGATGCCCGCAGCATGCATTGCCACATCGGTGCCGTTGCCCATCGCCATGCCCACATCGGCCGCTGCGAGCGCCGGGGCATCGTTAACGCCATCGCCCACCATCGCGACAATGTGGCCCCCACGCTCCACCGCTGCGCTGGGTCGCTGCCCCCCAAGGGGGCCCCAGCCGCCTTGGGGCGGCCCGGCGACGGCTGGATGGCCCCCACGCTCTAATGCGGCGGTGGGTCGCTGGCCACCGAGGGAGCTTTCGCGCCTTGGGGCGGCCCGGTGGCGCTCAGGGTGCTCGCCATCGCTTCCCAGTTGCAAGGCAGCCACCTTGGCGGCCTTGTCGCCCGGC
>JBCNOJ010000194.1:0-8813 GCA_039593925.1 Acidovorax sp. | reverse complement strand
AGCGCCGCATCACACGGCACGCAATCTTTGGCCTGCAGGTTGGCGGACGAGAGCTTTTCAATGGCCTGCCACAGCAGCGCAATCTGGTGCTCCTGCGATGAAGCGTTGTCGATGAGGCCACGCATCGCTTGCGAGAGCGGGTCGTCTTCCTGCGTGATGCCGTAGGCCGTGAACTTGCGCGCTTGCTGGGGCTCGGTCACGTCGGCGCTTTCACCGGCCTTCGACGGGATGATGCGGGCCGGAATGCCCACCGCGGTCGCACCCGGGGGCACAGGTTTGATGACCACCGCGTTGGACCCGATCTTGGCGCCGTCGCCCACCTCAAAGCCACCCAGCACCTTGGCACCCGCGCTCACCACCACGTCCTTGCCGAGCGTGGGATGGCGCTTGGCGCCCTTGTACAGCGAGGTGCCGCCCAGCGTCACGCCCTGGTAGATGGTGCAGCCGTCGCCAATCTCGGCGGTTTCGCCCACCACCACGCCCATGGCGTGGTCGAAGAACACGCGCTCGCCGATCTTGGCGCCGGGGTGGATCTCGATGCCGGTGAGCCAGCGCGAGAAGTTGGAGATGAAGCGGCCGGGCCACTTGAGGCCGTTGTTCCAGCACCAGTGCGCGGGGCGGTGGAGCCAGATCGCGTGCAGGCCCGGATAACAGGTGATCACCTCCCACGTGCTGCGCGCGGCAGGATCGCGGTCGAGGATGCACTGGATATCGGAACGCAGGCGGGCGAGCATTGGTTGTTATGGTTATTTGTAAATGGGCTGCACAGTCTATCGTTTCGCTTGCGCCGTCTCGATCATGGCTTTGGCGACACCTCTCAAGATGTGGATTTCCTCGGGGCAGAGCTGCGCGCGGTTGAAAAGCTGGTTAAGGCGGGGCATGAGCTTCTTGGGCGCGGCCGGGTCCAGGAAGCCGATGGCGGTGAGCGCCTGCTCCCAGTGGCCCAGCATGCCCGCCACCTGCGCGGCATCGGCCAGCGCACGCGGTGGGGTGGCGTCCTGCACGGCAAAACCGCCCAGCGCCTGGCGCCATTCGTAGGCAATCACCTGGATGGCCGCGCCCAGGTTGAGCGAGCCGAAGCCAGGGTTGGTGGGAATCGACAGCGCCACATGGCAGCGGTAGACGTCCTCATTGGTCATCCCAAAGCGCTCCGAACCAAACAAGAACGCCACGCCCGCCTGCGCGGCGGGTGCGGTGGATTCATCCGCCAGATTTTGAGTATTTTTTACCTCTATCGCTTGTCCAGACTGCGCTGTTAGCTCATTTTTCAATAGCATCTCAAAATGCTGGCGCGGTGCTGCCGTGGGCGGGCCAAAGTCGCGCGGCGTCATGGCCGTGGCGCAAAGGTGGCTCATGCCGTCCAGGGCTTCGTCCAACGTATCCACGATGCGCGCGTTGTTCAGCACGTCGAGTGCGCCACTGGCGCGCTGAATGGTTTCCTCGCGCCGTAGCACGTTGGCCCAGCGCGGCGCCACCAGCACCAAATCGTCGAAACCCATGGTCTTCATGGCGCGCGCGGCAGCGCCCACATTGCCGGCGTGGCTGGTGTTGATCAGAACAAAACGGGTCTTCATGGACAGGATGGGCGGGCAGAGAAAAGCGGCCGGTTAGGCGGAAAAGGGGCACTGCGGGTAAAATCCCGCCCTCTATTGTCGCCGCCCGCATCGCCGGGACGGGCCTGACCTCCCCGCTCATCCTGTACGCAGACGCCCGCGCCACCCCGGCCGCGCGCTGCCAACCACCACAATTTATGTCGTCCAATCTGCACCCCATGCTCAACGTGGCCATCAAGGCTGCACGCGCCGCTGGCGCCATCATCAACCGCGCGGCCCTGGACGTGGAATCGGTGCGGATCTCGCAAAAGCAGATCAACGACTTTGTGACAGAGGTGGATCACGCCTCCGAAAAAATCATCATCGAAACGCTGCTGACGGCCTACCCGGGCCACGGCATCCTGGCCGAAGAATCGGGCAAGGAATACGGCGCCAAGGATTCGGAATTCGTCTGGATCATCGACCCACTGGACGGCACCACCAACTTCATCCATGGCTTCCCCGTGTACTGCGTGAGCATCGCACTGGCCGTCAAGGGCAAGGTCGAGCAGGCGGTGGTTTACGACCCCACCCGCAACGACCTGTTCACCGCCACCAAGGGCCGTGGCGCCTACCTGAACGAGCGCCGCATCCGCGTGAGCAAGCGCACCCAGCTCAAGGATTGCCTGATCTCCACCGGCTTCCCGTTCCGCCCCGGCGACAACTTCAAGAGCTACATGAACATGATGGGCGACGTGATGCAGCGCACCGCCGGCATCCGCCGCCCCGGCGCCGCAGCGCTGGATCTGGCCTATGTGGCTGCGGGCTTTACCGATGGCTTTTTTGAATCGGGCCTGTCCATCTGGGACGTGGCCGCTGGCTCGCTGCTGGTGACCGAGGCCGGTGGCCTGGTTGGCAACTTCACGGGCGAGGCCGACTTCCTGGAACAGCGCGAGTGCCTGGCAGGCAACCCACGCGTCTATGGCCAACTGGTACCCATCGTGGGCAAGTACAGCAAGTTCGCGAGTGCTGGCGACAAGGCGGCTGTGCGCCAGGCGGCGGGGGCCGAAGCGCCCGAAGCCAACAACACTTCAGAGGCGGATGGCGCTGCGGAGGTAGTCGGATCGGCGCCCCCCCAAGCCGACGCAAGCAAGGGCGAAGACGCGCCGTTCTAAATCCATACCCACCCAGTCATGGAACCTGCGCACGACACCCTTTAGGTGGACCTCGTAGCGGGACCGCGCAGTGGGCGCGACCCACACCAGCGCAGCCGCGCAAGGGCCGCCCCGCCGCGCTGGCTGCGTCCCCCTTCCCGAATTGCGTAGCGATTCGAGAGAAGGGGGAAGGCGCGAAGCGACTCAGGGGGATGACCCCTATGCAGGGTCGGGATACTTATGCGCAATGCTGCGGAAGTCTTCCGCAATGTCCACAAACGCATCCACCATGTCAGGGTCGAAGTGGCTGCCTTTGCCGCGCACGATGGTGCTGCAGGCCTGGTCGTGCGAGAACGCGGGTTTGTACACGCGCTTGCTGATCAAGGCGTCGTACACGTCCGCCACGGCCATCAGGCGGGCCGAAACGGGAATCTCATCCCCCCGGAGGCCCTCGGGGTAACCCGAGCCATCCCATTTTTCCTGGTGGCTGTAGGCGATCTCTTTGGAGACACTCAAAAACGCTACGCGCATGCCCAACCGCCGCTCCGCGTCCTCAATGGCGTTGCGGCCCAGCGTGGTGTGGGTCTTCATGATCTCGAACTCTTCCACCGTCAGCTTGCCGGGCTTGAGCAGGATGCTGTCGGGAATGCCGATCTTGCCGATGTCGTGCAGGGGTGCCGATTTGTAGAGCAGGTCGATCATGCGGTCGTTCAGCACGTGTTCGAAGCGCGGATGCTGGCGCAGGCGCTCCGCCAGTGTCTTGACGTACAACTGGGTGCGGCGGATGTGGTTGCCGGTTTCGTTGTCACGCGTCTCGGCCAGCGAGGTCATGGCCATGATGGTCACGTCCTGGATGGCCTGCACCTCCAGCGTGCGCATGGCGACCTCGCGCTCCAGGTAAGAACTTTTGTCGCGCAGGAAGTCGGCCGTCGCCTTGAGCGCCAGATGGGTGTTGACGCGGGCCAGCAAAATGGGCGGGCTGATGGGCTTGGTGATGTAGTCCACCGCGCCCATGGCCAGGCCCATGCGCTCGTCGTCGGGGTTGGAGCGCGCAGTTAAAAAGATCACCGGGATGTCGCGCGTGGCAGGCGACGCCTTCAGGCGCCTGCACACCTCGTAGCCATCGATCTCCGGCATCATGATGTCCAGAAGGATCAGGTCGGGCGGCGTGTCCGACTGGGCGATCTTCAGTGCCTTCTCGCCATGGTTGGCCACCTTCACCAGGAAGTGCTCGCGCAGCAGGCTGCCCATGAGCGTGAGGTTGTCCGGTGTGTCGTCCACCACCAGCACCGTGGCGATCGGTTTGTCTACAAGGGCAGCCTGGCTGGAGGCAAAGGGCACGTTGTCCATGAGAGTGTCCTGTGGGTTGGCCGCTCAGGGGATATGGGCGGTTGGATGCTCCGGGCCCGGCACTGCGGCGATCACCTCCAGTGCCTGCTCAAAGTCAAAATTCAGGGTGTGTGTTTCGACGACCTTGAAGGCTTCGCCCAACAAGGCCCTCAGCACATTGCCATTGTGTTGCAAAAAGTCCGTGGCGGCGGGGTCGTCCTGCGTCAGAAGGTCTTGCAGACGCTGCAGGGTGGCCAGCGGGTCTGCCAAGGCCGGACCGCTGCCATTTGCTGATGTCCCTTGCGGCGCGGCGCCGTGGCCCTGCGCCACCCAATCCTGCAGGCCGGCCAGCAGGGGCATCAAGGCCGCGCCCAGTTCTACCAGCAGCAGTTCGTAGTTGCCCACACCATCGCTGGCGCTTGCGCGGACCGCGCTCTCCAGCCCCTGCGCACGCTCGGCAACCCCTTCCGCGCCGATGTTCGCCGCCACGGAACGCAGCGTGTGCGCCAGCCGCTCGGCCAGCTCCATATCGGCTGCTGCCAGCGCTTGCCCCAATGCACTCAGCACATTCGCCTGGCCCTCGCAGAAGCGGCGCAGCATCTCGGCATACAGCGCCGGTTTGTTCAACGCGCGTTGCAGGCCCAGCGTGGTGTCGAGCCCCGCTAGCTGGGGCAACGGCACTTCGACCATGGCGCTCTCGGGCGCGGGGGCTGCTGGCGCGCGCGCCAAAGGCAGCAGCGGCGGTGCGCCGGTGGGCGGTGCGCCCAGGCCGGGCCGGGGCCGGATCCAGCGGGCCAGCGCGGCCCACAAGGCCAGGGGCTCGATGGGCTTGGCCACGTGGTCGTTCATGCCAGCGGCAAAGCAGCGTTGGCGATCGGCCTCCATGGCGTTGGCCGTCATGGCAATGATGGGCAGCTGCGCGTGGCGCGGGTCGGCACGCAATTGCCGCGTAGCGGTCTCGCCATCCATGACGGGCATCTGCATGTCCATCAGCACCACGTCGTAGTGCTTGCGCCCGATGCGGTCGATGGCCACCTGCCCGTTTTCTGCCACGTCCACCGCAAAACCTGCGTCTTGCAGCAGTTCCACGGCCACCATCTGGTTGAGTTCGTTGTCCTCGACCAGCAGCACATAGGCGCCGCGGATCGCAAGCGGCAATTCATCGGCAGCAGGCGCCGGTGTCACGATGCGGCGGCCAACCTGGGTGGAGTGTTCGAGCGGCTGCATCAGCGTGTCGAACAGCACCGACGCGTTAACGGGCTTGATCAGCACGGTCTCTATGCCCTGGGCGCGGGCTGCGCGCATGACATCCTCGCGGCCGTACGCAGTCACCATCAGCATCTGCGGAACCTGGGCCATGCCCAGGCCGCGGATGTGCCCCGCCAGCTCGATACCGTCCATGCCGGGCATGTGCCAATCCAACAGCAGCAACCCAAAAAGCCGCTGCTGCGCCATGGATTCGCGCAGGCGGTCCAGCGCCTCCAGCCCCGAATACGCCTGCTCCACCTCGAAGCCCATGGCGTGCAGCATGTCGGACAACACGGTGGCGGCGGTGTGGTTGTCGTCCACCACCAGCACGCGGCTGCCGCGCAGGTTGGGCGGCGGCAACAGCACCCGAGCGGGAGCGCCCTGCTCCAGCGGCAACGACACCCAGAACGTGGAGCCTTTGCCGAACGTGCTCTCCACACCCACCTCGCCGCCCATCAATTCGGCCAGGCTCTTGCAAATGGCCAAGCCCAGGCCCGTGCCGCCATACCGGCGCGTGGTGGAGGTGTCGGCCTGCTGGAAGCTCTGAAACAGGCGGCCCACCTGGTCGGGGGTCAGCCCGATGCCCGTGTCACGCACTTCAAAGCGGAGGATCACGCGCTGGCCTTCGGACTCCTGCAGCCGCACGGCAATGCTGATCTCGCCCTTGTCGGTGAACTTGATGGCGTTGTTGGCAAAGTTGATGAGTATCTGCCCCAGCCGCAGCGAGTCGCCCACCAGGTTCGGCGGCACATCGGCGGCCACGTCGCAGACCAGCTCCAGCCCCTTGGCTCCCGCCTTGTAGCCCACCACGTCGGACACGCTCTCCAGCATGCGGTCGATCGTGAAAGCGTGTTTCTCCACCGTGAGCTTGCCGGCTTCGATCTTGGAAAAGTCCAGAATGTCGTTGATCACGCCCAGCAGGTGCTGGCCGGCCTGCTGGATCTTGCTCACGTAGTCGTGCTGGCGCGGGCTCAGGCCCGACTTGAGCGCCAGATGCGACATGCCGATGATCGCGTTCATCGGCGTGCGGATCTCGTGGCTCATGTTGGCCAGGAAGTTGGACTTGAGCGCGGTGGATTCCTCGGCCAGCTCCTTGGCGCGCCGCAATTCCTCTTCCGCCCGCTGGCGGTCAGAGATGTCCACGAACGTGCCGATGGCACCGCCCGGCGAGCCATCCGGCCGAGAAAAGCCGTGCAGCCAGAACATGGTGTGGTGGATTTGCCCGTCGGCATACGGCATGTCGACCACTTTGTGCACCGACTTCACACCGTGCAAGGCCTCGCGCGCGTCTTCATCAAACCGCTGGCGCTGGCCATCGGGCAGAAAACTCAGATCCATCACCGTCTTGCCGATGATGGTTTCCCTGTCCACCCCAAAGGCCTGCTCGTAGGCCCGGTTGAAGCCGATATAACGTCCGTCTGCCCCCTTGTAGAACAAGGGCACGGGGATGGCGTCGATCAATGCTTGCTGGAAGTCCAGTTGCTCGGCCACTTTGGCCTCCAGCAACTTCTGGTCATGGATGTCTACGTTGACGCCCACCACCCGCACCGCCAGCCCAACCTCGTTGCGGAAGATGCGCGCGGCCGAAAGGAACCAGCGCACCTCGCCATCGGGGCGCACGATGCGCCATGAGTCGCGCAGGTCTGTGCCGGTGCCGCGCAGGCTGTCGGAAAAGTGGGCTGCAGCGCGGTCACGGTCGTCAGGGTGCAGCCGCTCCATCCAGTCGCGCCGTGTGCGCACAGAAGCACCGGGTGGCAGGCCGAACATCGCCACCAACTTCTCGCTCCAGAGCACCTGGTCGTTGAGCAGGTCCACATCGAAGACGCCGATCTTCCCAGCCTCCTGCGCCAGCTCCAGGCGGTCTTGCGCCTGCCGTATCGCCAGTTCTGCCTGCTGCTGCTCGCTCACATCTTCGATCACCCAGATCGAAGCAGCGTGGAAGCCTTCCATCTGGAGGCTGCGGCCCGCCAGGCGGGCCTCAAAAGGACTTCCGTCGAGCCGGTATAGCGTGGCGGACTCGCGCAGCGCCTGGCCGCTGGCCAATCCCGCGGCCACCCGCGCGATGAACACCTCGTGGTTGCCCCGCCCACCAAACAGCGCCGACACGCCCAGCCCCAGCAACTGCGAGGCGGTGCCTCCCATCAGCTCGACAAAGGCAGGGTTGAACTGGCGGAACTGGCCATCGCACACCAGTACGATGGGCGGTGCGTTGTCGAAGATCGCGGTCTGCTGCTCCAGCAACTCGTTGAGCAACCGCTCCCGGCGCTCCAACTCTTTGTGGGCCTGAATGCGCTCACTCACGTCCTCATGCAGGCCCACGATGCCGATACGCCGGCCCCGCCCGTCAAACACGGGCGACAGTGTGGCCTCGTCGTGGTAGATGCTGCCGTCCTTGCGCCGGTTGATGAATTGCCCCTGCCACGACCGTCCGGACAGCAGCGTGGACCACATCTCCTGGTAGGTTTGCGCAGGCGTCTGACCACTGGCAACCAGCGAAGGCTTTTTGCCGCGCACGTCGTCCAACGCATAGCCGGTGTTGCGCTCGTACTGCGGGTTCACCCAATCGATGCGGCCCTCTCCGTCGGTGATGACCACCGACACAGGGCTGCTCTCCAGCGCAGCGCCAAGCACCCGGAAACGCTCCAGCGCAACCGCTACGCGGGCCCGGCTGCGCAGAAGGTCCAGCAGCAACAAGCCCAGCAGGCTCAACAGCACAAACGCACCGCCCCCCACCTGCAATCGCTGCACCGGTGTCATCAGCGCGCTGATGTCGTCCAGCACGACCAGTTGCCACTTGCCGCCCGGGTCGTTCCAGTCGATACCCCGACGCTCCACCGCATACTCCACGCCGTTGAGCATGACAGTGCCTGCATCCGGCGAAAACGGCAGCGCAGACGCAAGACCTTTTTCGAAGTGCTTGCCCAGCTGGCGCGATGCCCGAATGGCGTCGATGCGGGCCTGGGTCAGCGGGGGCGCCACAGCAAACTGCCATTCTGGCCGGGTCGCGGCAAACGCTACGCCTTGCGGTGAGAGAAGCACCGTTGGCAACCCCGAGCGTTTGAGGAGTGCGTCAAACGGCTCGAACCCCACCTTGAACATCACCACACCAATGATGGCGCTGGACGGCGTATCGCTTTCATACAGGGGCGCGGCGTAATACAGCCCCCGCTCTTGTGTGTTGCTGCCGATGGCCGCATACACACTGATGGCCCCGTTGATGGCTTGCTGGAAGTAAGGGCGGAACGAGAGGTCGATGCCGGTGGAGCGCTCTCCAGCGGTTTCGTGCGCCACCACCTTGCCATCGGCAGACATCACATACACACCGTTGACCTGAAACCGGCCCCGCGCCACAGCCAGCCGGGCCAGCGCTTCCGTATCGTCGGGCGCAAGATGCCCCAGTGCCATGTCTTTGAGCAACGGCTCGCTCAAGCCCAACAGGGACACCGCGCCAAGCATGCCCCCGCCCGTGGTCTGGCTCACCAGGGCATCGGCGGTCTGCTGAAGAAGGCGATTGCGCTCCACGGCACGCTCTGCACCCCGCCACTGCACA
>JBCNOJ010000193.1:0-8843 GCA_039593925.1 Acidovorax sp. | reverse complement strand
GCCGGACCGACGGGATGGAGGTGGTGGCCGGGATCAGCGTGGGCATATGCATGTACCACGAGCATGCCGACACTTCCGAGCTGCTGCTGCAGGGCGCGCACGCGGCGGTGTACGGCGCCAAGGCGCGCGGGCGTGGCGCGTGGTGTTTCTTCCACGAAGCCATGACACAGGCCGCCCGCGAGCGGCTGGGGCTGGAGTCGCGCCTTCGGCTGGCGCTGGCCCAGGGCCATCTGCAGATGTACTACCAGCCCCAGGTGGACATTGCCAGCGGCCGCATCCACGGCGCCGAAGCGCTGGTGCGCTGGAACGATCCGCACGAAGGGCTGATATCGCCCGCGCGTTTCATCCCAGTGGCCGAAACCTCGGGCGTGATCGGGCCACTGGGCGAATGGGTGCTGCGCGAGGTGTGCCGCCAAGGCCAGGCGTGGCGCGAGCAAGGCCTGCCGGAGCTGACGCTGGCGGTCAACGTGTCGCCGCGCCAGTTCCACCTGACCGACCTGGCGGGCTGTGCCTCGGCCGCGCTGGCCGAGTCGGGCTTCCCGCCCGAGCTGCTGGAGCTGGAGATCACCGAAAGCGCGCTGGCCGAGCGCACCGAGGAAGCGCGCCAGGTGCTGCTGCGGCTGCGCGGCATCGGCCTGCGCATCGCGGTGGACGATTTCGGCACGGGCTACTCTTCCCTCGCGCAGCTCAAACGCTTCCCTATTGACGTGCTCAAGATCGACCAGGGCTTCATTCGCGACATCCCGCAAAGCGAGGACGACATGGCCATCAGCGCGGCCATCATCGCCATGGGGCACAGCATGGGCATGTCGGTGCTGGCCGAGGGCGTGGAGACGGCCGGGCAGCTTGCGTTTTTGCAGCAGCGGGGCTGCGATGCCTACCAAGGCTACCTGTGCAGCCGGCCGCTGCCGGCCGAGGGGTTTGCCGCACTGCTGCGGGCACGGCCAGCCGTGTCAGCGGCTGGCGGGGCTGGCGGGGTTGGCGCTGCTGCCAGTACCGGGGCCGCCGGGTGACCCCTGGCGCTGCGGCGCGGAAGATTTCCACTGCGCCTTCAGCTCGGCACAGTGGTCACGCGGCGGCAGCGGCGGCGTCTCCACCACGTCATCTGCTTCTGTTTTCATAGCTGTCAGCGCTTTACCAGCCTGCGCTACAACCACTTTTGACTTGAAATCTGCTGGCCAGTGCGTTGGAACGCCCAGGCTGCGCAGCACATGGCCGCTGCCTGCGATCAGCAGCACCGTGGCGCCTGGTCGCACCGCCTCCCGCGCAGTCTGGGCCAGGGCCGCATCGCGGGCGATCTGGATGCGGGCCATGGGCGCGATCTGGCTTTCGGGCAGCAGCCCGCAGTGGCCTTCATGCAGGGCGTCGTACTGCTGTGCCAGCGCGAGCGGCGGCAGGTGGTCATCCCACCGGGCTTCGCCCATGGCCGCGCGCATCTGGCTGCGGGGCAGGTTGCCGCCCAGCACAGGCACCCCCGCGGCCACTGCGGCCATGGCCACCGGGCCGTAAGCCTGCCAGGGCCAGGCACCGCTGTTCCACTGCAGCGCCTCTTGCACCTGGGCCTCGGACGCACCGCGCGGCAGCCCGGCGGTGGTGCGACCACGCTCGGCCATCTCCAGCACCACGGCTGCCAGCTCGCCCCGCGCTGCCAGCCATTGCACCGCCTCGCGCTGCAGGCGCTGGTGGTCGGGCGCGTCGTGTTTTTCACCCAGCAGCAGCACATCGGCGGGCAGCAGCCCCTGCAGGCGCGCGGGCCAGGGCACGGCCGCAACGGAAGGGGCTTGCCCGGATGCAGGCCCCGCCGCACTACCCAGGCCCTGCGCGCCCCCCAGCGCGCAGGCAGACAAGCCTGCCACACACGCCAGAGCAACCAGGCCGGGCAGCAACCGATGCAACAAGCGCAACAGACCGCAAGACATTGAACGGTGGGATGAAGAAGCGGACAAAGGGATGCGGGGCATACCAGGATGCTACCGCCTGCCCCCAAGGCCTTGCACACCACGCGGCACATCGCCACACTGGTAACCCAGCGCCAAACCCCCACTGGCAGTAGGGCGGCGCATGATGTTTGTTCGGGCCTGTTCCCTGCCAGTTACCGGCCCCTTCTTGACCGAACACAAGGCCGCCTGCGGGTGATGCACCAATCATCGGAACCATGAAGCGCGAACCTCACACTCCCCCATCGGCATTGCAGACACCGCAACCCATCAGCCTGGATGTGCTGCGCGAGAAGTACCTCAAACCTGGCGAAGCCACCGTGGACGCGCTGTACCAGCGCGTGGCGCGCGCGCTGGCCTCGGTGGAGGCGCCTGCGCTGCGCGAAAAATACGAGGCGCTGTTCCTCGCCAACCTGAAAGCCGGTGCCATCGGCGCGGGCCGCATCATGAGCGCGGCCGGCACCGACATCCAGGCCACGCTGATCAACTGCTTTGTGCAGCCCGTGGGCGACTGCATTCAGGGCATGGACGACGAGGGTTTCCCCGGCATCTACGAAGCCCTGCGCGAGGCGGCCGAGACGATGCGGCGGGGCGGCGGCGTGGGCTACGACTTCTCTCGCATCCGTCCCAAGGGCGCGCACGTGAAGGGCACGGCGTCGATGGCGTCTGGCCCCTGCAGCTATATGAACGTGTTCGATCAGTCGTGTTCCACGGTGGAAAGCGCAGGTGCCCGGCGCGGCGCGCAGATGGGCGTGCTGCGCATCGACCACCCCGACGTGCACGAGTTCATCACCGCCAAGCGCACGCCGGGCCGCTGGAACAACTTCAACGTGTCGGTGGGCGTTTCGGACGCCTTCGTCGAGGCCGTGCACAACGACGCCCCTTGGGAGCTGGTGCACAAGGCTGCCCCCGGCGCAGCGCTCCAGGCGCAGGGCGCCCACCAGCGCGCAGACGGCCAGTGGGTGTATGCCACCGTGCAGGCCCGCCAGCTCTGGGACACGATCATGAAGTCCGCCTACGACTTCGCCGAGCCCGGCATCCTGTTCCTGGGGCGGATCAACGAAGACAACAACCTGCATTACTGCGAAGACATTGCTGCGACGAATCCATGCGGTGAGCAACCGCTTCCCTCCTACGGCTGCTGCGACCTCGGCCCCATCATCCTCACACGCTTCGTTCGCCACGCCTTTGGTTTTGGCGGCGTGGCATCGTTTGATTTCGACGCCTTCACGCAGGCGGTGGCGCTGCAGGTGCGGGCGCTCGACAATGTGCTGGATGTGACCTTCTGGCCACTGCCGCAGCAGCGCGACGAGGCCATGGCCAAGCGGCGCATTGGTGTGGGCTTTACCGGCATGGGCAATACCCTGGCCATGCTGTGCCTGCGCTACGACTTGCCCGAGGGGCGCACCATGGCCGCGCGCATCGCGGAGCGCATGCGCGATGCCGCCTACGCGGCGTCGGTGGCGCTGGCGCGCGAGAAAGGGGCGTTTCCGAAATTCGATGCGCGGGGCTATCTGGCCGAGGGCACGTTTGCCAGCCGTCTGCCCGAATCCCTCAAGGCAGACATCCACCAGCATGGCATCCGCAACAGCCACCTGCTGTCCATCGCGCCCACGGGCACGGTGAGCCT
This sequence comes from Acidovorax sp., assembly GCA_039593925.1. GTDB lineage: Bacteria > Pseudomonadota > Gammaproteobacteria > Burkholderiales > Burkholderiaceae_C > Acidovorax. The sequence goes on along the minus strand of JBCNOJ010000193.1, from coordinate 5,276 downwards.
GGCCTTTGCCGACAATGCCTCCAACGGCATCGAGCCACCGTTCTCGTGGACGTACAAGCGCAAAAAGCGCGAGGCCGACGGCAGCACCACCGAGTACGCGGTGGAAGACCACGCCTGGCGGCTGTACCGCGAGCTGGGCGGCGACGTGAACGCGCTGCCCGACTATTTCGTCTCGGCCCTGGCCATGTCGGCGCAGGACCACATCGCCATGATGGAAGCCGTGCAGCCCTTTGTGGACACGGCCATTTCCAAAACCGTGAACATCCCGGCGGACTACCCCTACGAAGACTTCAAGGACCTGTACCTGCAGGCCTGGCGCGCGCGGCTCAAGGGGCTGGCCACCTACCGACCCAACAACATCCTCGGATCGGTGCTTGAAACCAACGCAGAGCCCGCCGCAGTGGCAAAACCCGCGCCTGCCGTGCCCGCCGCAGCGCCCGTGGACCCGATGCGCACGGTGATCGAGAGCCGGCCGCAGGGCGGCCTCTCGGCCGTGGCCGAAAAGCTCGAATACTGGACGCAGGAAGGCCACAAGACGCTGTACCTGATCGTGTCCTTTCTGCCCGTGCCCACGGGTGTGGGCGGAGGCACCGTGGACCGCGCCATCGAGTTCTTCATGCCCGTGGGGCAAAGCGGCGAGTCGCAGCAGTGGATCACCTCCAGCATGCGCATGCTGTCACTCGCAGCGCGCGGGGGCTTTCTGGAGCGGGCGCTTTCCGACATGCGCAAGGTGGCGTGGGACCGGGGCCCTGTGCGCCTGGGGCAGCACCGCAAGGACGACGGCACGCTGGTGCCCATGTGGCACGACTCCGAAGTGGCGGCCATGGCCTTTGCCATCCAGAACATCTTGGCGCGCCGCGTGGCCGACCCGGTGCAGCAGCTGCTGCCGCTGGATGAGCCCGCACCACCACCAGTGGCCGTGCCGCAGGCCATGGCCGGCAAGAAGTGCAGCGAATGTGGCGCCCATGCCGTGATCCGAAAGGACGGCTGCGACTATTGCACGCAGTGCGGCCACCTGGGAAGCTGTGGCTGATGGTGCGCGACGGTGCTGATTGCAAGGCCGCCTTGCAGCCGTCCGAAAAGCGGCCGCCACTGCGTTCTTCTGGCGCCATTCGCGCATTCTTTTCTTCCTTGCCGACCGAAGAGGACTCTTTTGCCATGACTGTCATTCCCTGGCCCCGCAAGCTGACACGCACGCGCGCGCCGCAGGCCACTGCGGCTGCCGCCGAGGCAGGCCCCCTTCCGGCTGACGAACTGGCAGATCTGGTTACAACGCTCATCCAGTCACGGCAGACCGTGTTGCCCAAAGGCCTGGGAGCGCCCGGCCCGGATGCCGAACAGCTGGGGCGGATTCTGGCCGCCGCGGCCCACGCACCGGACCACGGGCAGTTGCTGCCCTGGCGTTTTGTGCTGGTGCCCGGGGCCTCTCGGGCCCCGCTGGCCGAGGTCTTTGCCGCCGCGCTGCACGAGCGCGACCCGGCCGCTACCGACCGCCAGTTAGGCCAGGCACGCGAAAAGGCCCACCGCGCCCCCGTGCTGCTGCTCGTGGTGGTGGACAGCACCCGCGGCAACGCCGACATCGGGCTGGACGAGCGCGTGGCGTCGGCCGGGTGCGCGGTGCAGAACATGCTGCTCATGGCCACCGCACAAGGCTTCGGCTCGGCCGTCACCAGTGGCAAGGCGCTCAAGGCCGAGGCCTTGCGCGTGCTGTTCGGTTTGGCACCGGGCGAGCAGGCCCTGTGTTTTGTGAGCATTGGCACCGTGCTGTCGCGCAAGGCCGCTCGCACTCGCCCTTCGGTGGGCGACTACGTGAGCACTTTGCATGCACAACGCGGCGTACTGCCCGGGCTGGGGTGATGGCGCACGAATCCGCTTCAGCAACCCGCACCGTGCCCGCCCGCGGCAAACCCCTGCCGGGCTTCAGTTCACCCGCCGTGGGCTTCGAGGAGCCGTTCGAAATGCTCCACGCCTGCCACGAGCGCGTGGAGCGCACCCTCAACCTGCTGGCCCGCCTGCGCGTCCACGTGGTGCAGCACGGCGTGGACGATGGTGCGCGCCAGGCGGCGCGTGACGTGCTGCGCTACTTCGACATCGCAGCGCCGCTGCACCATCAGGACGAAGAGCTGCACGTGTTTCCGCCGTTGCTGGCCGAGGGCGCCGACCCCGCATTGCAGGCCCTGGCCTTGCGTTTGCAAGACGACCACGCCCACATGGCGCGGGAATGGGCCGCCGCGCGCGCACCGCTGCTGGCATGGTCACAAGGCCTGCCCGCCCCGCACCCCGGCGATGCCGCAGCACTGGACCAGTTCGCACTGCGATACACCGACCATCTGGCTGCCGAAGACACGCTGGCATACCCCGCTGCCCGCGCTGCCCTGGCCGCCCCCACGCTGCAGGCCATGGGCCAGGAGATGGCCGCGCGGCGGGGCTCGATCCCACAAGCTATCAAATAGATAGCTTTTGGCGCTTTATGGTAAAGCGCTAGCGGCCAATTTCATTCCAAGAAAATCCGGCATGGGCGTGCGCGGGCCTGTGATTGCGCGCCTTGGCCCGGGCAGTGGCGATGCCCCCCATGCCGCCTGGGCAAGGCCCGCCGTCCCGCTTGGCACGGATGCCGCGCCATACTCGGGCACTTTATGCGGCAGTCGGCCTGAGCACCGGCAGCCGCGCCCGCACTGTTGCGTTCCCTCATGCACCTGAATTTCGTTTCTCGCACCCTGGCCACGCTGGGGCTGGCCTGGGCCGCGGCCGCCATCTGCGTGGCGCTCCAAACGCCTTTGCCATGGATGATCGGCCCGCTGCTGGCCACTTCGCTCATCTCGATTGCGGGCGGCCCCACCGAAAGCTGGGGGCCGTTGCGCAACGCCGGGCAGTGGACCATCGGCGCCGCACTGGGTCTGTATTTCACGCCCGAGGTCGTTTCGCTCATTGGCGGCTTGTGGTGGGCCATCGTGCTGGGCATTGCCTGGGCGCTGCTGCTGGGCTGGCTGTTTGGCGTGTGGCTGTACCGCGTACACGCGCCACGCATGCACGGCGTACCTGCGCCCATGATGCGCGCCACCAGTTACTTCTCAGGCGCCATCGGTGCGGCTTCGGAGATGACGCTGCTGTCCGAACGCGAGAACGCGCGCACCGACCTCGTGGCGGCCAGCCACAGCCTGCGCCTGCTCATCGTTACGGTGACCATCCCGTTCGCGCTGCAGTTCAGTGGCCTGCACGGGCTCGACATCCTGCCCCCGCCCGTGCGCATGGTGGACGGGTCCGGTTTTGCGCTGATGGCGGTGCTGACCGGTGCTGGCGCGTTGCTGATGGACCGCCTGGGCCGCGCCAATCCGTGGTTCATGGGCGCGATGCTGGTTTCCATGGGTCTCACGATGGCAGGGTTCGTGCTGTCGGCCGTGCCGCAATGGCTGGTGAATGCCGCGCAGCTCGTGATCGGCGTGAGCCTGGGGGTGCGCTTTCGCAAGGAGTTTTTGCACACCGCACCACGCTGGCTGGCCTCGGTGGCCATGGGCACCATCGGCCTGATGGCCATCTGCGCAGGCTTTGCAGCCCTGCTGGCCTGGGCCACCGGCCTGCCGTGGGTAACGCTGCTGCTGGGCACATCCCCCGGTGGCATCACCGAAATGGCCATCACTGCCAAAGTGCTGCAACTGGGGGTGCCTGTGGTGACGGCTTTCCAGGTATGCCGCCTGATTGCCGTGTTGATTCTGGTAGAGCCAATGTACCGGCGGATCTATCCGAGGGAAGAAAGCCAGAGTTTCAAGGTTTGAAAGGACAAACCGCCCAGAGCCAAACTAGGGCGGCCCCGCATTGATGGCGGCGCCCCCCGGCCCACGCAGCGTAGCGAGAGTGGGGCAAACCGCCCGGCGGCTCAGAGGGTGCCTTAGTGCACCACCACCGGGTTTTGCGCCAGCCCTGCGTACCGGTCCAGCGCGTCTTCCACCTCTTCCTGCGTGGGCGTTTCGCGTTGCCAGGCCAGGATCTGCTCCTGAAACATCTCGGCCCACGAGCCGTCCAGATACACCTCTTTACCCGAACGTTTGTCCACGATTTCGAAACCGTGGCGAGCGAGCTGGGGAACGGCGGGAGCGGTGTCGTTGAGCACCTGGGCGCTCTTTTTCTCCACGGCGTCGGGCAGCATGTGGACCACCACAAAGGATTCTGAGTCGTAGAGCATGTGCATCGTGTTCCCCTGGTTGATTAACGCCTGTTCAAAGTCAGATGACAGCAGTCACACAGAGTTCAAGCCCCGGGGCGGCTTGCGGGAAATCCCGGCAGTGTGGTGGCGTCTTGTCTGACCTGATCGGTTTTTGCCGAATTCGCCTGTCACCGCATCAACCCTGCTGCATGGCAGTATTTCATGAAAACCGGGGCGCACCGGGCACGCAGGGCTTTTTTGCGCCGCTGGCGCGTGCGCGCAACAGGTGCGGCACTTGCGCTTTACCCCGTCAGGGCGTGCTGCTGCTGCGCAACTGCAGATCGGCAAAGTCGCCATTGGCCTGGGTGATGCGAATGCGCACCGGCAGATAGCCCAGGGCGGGTGCCACCCACAGCTCGGCCTTCTGGTCGTAGTCCTTGCGCGGCAGGCGCTGCAGTTTGAGCGCTGCGGTGGAGCCAGCGGGCAGGTCCAGCGTTTCCGGCCCCTCCACCGTGAAGGTCCAGCGGTCTGCGCTGCGCGCGCTCACGGTGGTCAGCGTGACCTGGGTGCCGGGCACAAAACGCCCCGGGTCTGCCGCCAGCATGGCGCCCAGTTGGATGAACACGCTCAGCCGGTCTTGCGCGCCGGGGCTTACCGGCGCTTCCGGCGTATTGGCGCTGAAGATGATGCGGCCCTTGGCATAGTCGAAGTGCGCAGCCTGCTCGCTGCGGGCGCGATCGGCAAACCGCTCGGGCTGCAGGCCATGGGCCGTGACCTGGCCAACGCTGGTCTGCGAGCGCGACCCGACCAGAAATGCACTCAGCTCCTGGCGCGCCTGATAACGGCTGCCGTCGTGTTGCCACAGCAGTTCTGCGCGGGCGCTGTAGTTGAATTTCTTGGCTTGCCCGCTCACGTCGAACGCCAGCCGTGTGGGCGGGGGCAGCCGCACAGGCGGGGGCGTGGTGCTGGGCTGGGCGCCGGTGCCAGCGCCGGGCGGGGTAATGTCTACGGCAGACGCCCCCTCGGTGGAAGCGGCCGCTGTGGCTTGCGCAGACGAAGGGGCAGATGCTGGCGCAGAGGCAGGCGCTGCAGCGCCTTGTGCCTCGGCGGCAGAAGCTGCTGGCGTCGGTGCGAC
>JBCNOJ010000192.1:0-8900 GCA_039593925.1 Acidovorax sp. | reverse complement strand
GCCAGCGTGCCTGCACAAGGCGCGGGGTTAAAGCCACAAGACAGCTTGCGCACCACGGTCAGACGCAGCCAAGTGGCATCAAATTTTTCACGAAAATGCTCGAAAGACAAGGCCCAGCGTGCGCCGAAAGCTATCAAAACCGTAGCTATCAACATCACCCAGCCATAGCTGCGCACAAAGGCACTGATGCCCAGCATGACCACGGTGAGAAACGGCAGGGCGCGCTTGGTGCCCGCAAACACGCTGGCCACCTGCGGCACCACGTAGCCCACCAGAAACAGCACGATCACGATGGCCACCACGGTGACGATGGCGGGGTAGAGCGCCGCGCCCACCAGTTTGGCCTTGAGGGCCTGGCGCTCTTCGAGGTCGTCGGCCAGCCGCTCCAGCACCAGGCCCAGGTTGCCGCTGTGTTCGCCCGCGCCGATCACGGCGCAGTAAATGTCGGAAAACTCGCGCGGGTGTTGCGCCAGTGCACGGGCAAATGAAGAGCCCGCGTTCACTTCGGCCCGCAAGGCGGCCACCAGGTGGCGCTGGCGCTCGTCGTCGGCCTCATCGGCCAAGGCCGTCAGCGCCCGCTCCAGCGGCAGGCCTGACGACACCAGGCCGGCGATTTGCCGCGTCCAGATCGCCAGCGCCGTGGCGTTGAACACCGGCCGTGTGAAAAGCCGCTGACCCAGGCCCGCAGGGCGCCCGTCCACCGACTGGCCGGTTTGCACCAACTCCACTGCCAGCGGCACCAGCGCCTGCGCACGCAGCAGGCTGCGTGCCGCCTTGGCCGTGTCGGCCTCCATGAGGCCCTTGCGGGTCTGGCCCTGGGCGTCGAGGGCTTCAAAGGAAAAAGCGGGCATGCGGGCGTGGGCTTCAGAAAGTCACATCAAAACAAACACAGACAACGGGCGGCCGTGCGGGAGGGCGCGCAGGGCCCGGCAGCCCATGATGGTAGCCGCTGCCCGTGACGCCCATGTCCGACGCGAAGGCCTGCCTGAGGCATGACCCAGGTCAAGGCGCCTCTTTGCCAGATGCGCAGAATCAAAAACGACCTGTGGCGTCGGGTTGCAGGCATTCTGAACAAGGAGTCGTTAATGCTGAAGAACAAGATCGCACTGGTCACTGGGGCATCGTCGGGCATTGGCCGAGCCATTGCACTGGTGTGGGCGCGCGAGGGCGCCAAGGTGGTGGTGTCGGACGTGAACGTTCAGGCAGGCGAGGAGACCGCCGCACTGGTGCGCGCGGCCGGTGGTGATGCACTCTTTGTGGCCGCCGACGTGGGCCAGCCCGCGGACTGCGAAGCGCTGGTGAGCCGCACCGTGGCGCACTTCGGCCGGCTGGACGTGGCGTGCAACAACGCCGGGATCGGCGGCCCGCAGGCGCTGACCGCCGATTACCCGCTGGATGGCTGGGCGCAAGTCATCAACATCAACCTCTCGGGGGTGTTTTACGGCATGAAGTACCAGATCGCGGCCATGCTGCAGAACGGAGGCGGCGCCATCATCAACATGGCGTCCATCCTGGGCGCGGTGGGCTTTGCAGGTGCGCCAGCGTACACCGCCGCCAAGCACGGCGTGCTGGGGCTGACCAAGGCTGCGGCGCTGGAGTACGGCGCACAGGGCGTGCGCATCAACGCCGTGGGCCCGGCGTTCATTCATACGCCCATGATCAGCGGGCTGGAACAGGATGCCGCGACCCACGCGATGCTGGTGGGCGCTCACCCCATCGGTCGCCTGGGCCAGCCCGAAGAGGTGGCCGAGCTGGTGGCCTGGCTGGCATCGGACAAGGCGTCGTTCGTAACGGGAGCGTATTACCCGGTGGACGGCGGCTATCTGGCGCGCTAGCAGCCCTGCATCGCTGCAGCGGGCGCCAGGTCATGCAGGCGCAGTGGCGTTCAGCGCCGCATGCGCCTGGGCGGCAATCTCCAACGACCGCAAGCGCAGTGCGGGGTCATAGACATCGCTGACCAGCATGAATTCATCGGCACCCGTGGCGTCTGCCAGGCGCTGCAGGCCTGCGCGCACGGTATCGGGCCCTCCGATCACACCGGCCGCCAAAAAGTCGCCGATGGCCGCGCGTTCCTGGGGCTGTAGCTGGGCTGCGTAGTTTTCCACCGGCGGTTGCAGCAGCCCGCGGGCGCCCGTCAGGATGCCCAACACGCGCTGGTAGGTGCTGCTGGCCAGGTATTCGGCTTCCTCGTCCGTAGGGGCTGCAATCAATGGCACACCAATGGTCACGTAAGGCTTGGGCCAGGCCGCAGACGGCTGGAACAGGTTGCGGTACAGGTCAATGGCTTGGTGCAGCATGCGCGGCGCAAAGTGCGATGCAAAGGCATAGGGCAAGCCCTGTTGGGCGGCCAATTGGGCCGAGAACAGGCTGGAGCCCAGCAGCCAGATGGGCACCTGGGTGCCAGCGCCGGGCGTGGCGGTGAGGCGCTGGCCGGGAGTGGCCGGGCCCAGCAGCCGCTGCAGCTCGGCCACATCGCGGGGAAAGTCCTCCTCGGTCTCCACCCGGTTGCGGCGCAGGGCGCGCATGGTGGCAGGGTCGGTGCCCGGGGCACGGCCCAGGCCCAGGTCGATGCGGCCCGGGTACAGCTCGGCCAGCGTGCCAAACGCCTCGGCCACCACCAGCGGCGCATGGTTGGGCAGCATGATGCCGCCCGACCCCACACGGATGCGCGAGGTGCCGCCCGCGATGTGACCTATCAGCACGGCTGTGGCCGAACTGGCAATGCCCGCCATGTTGTGGTGCTCGGCCAGCCAGTAGCGGGTAAAGCCCAGCTTTTCGGCGTGTTGTGCAGTGCGCAGGGCAATCTGCAGGGCATCGGCCACGGTGCCGCCGTCTCGGACGGCAACCAGATCGAGCATGGAGAGGGCGGGGCGGGGTGAGGATGTGGTCATGGGCGCATTGTCTGGCTGCGCGGCGTTCCTTGCAGGCCGGTGCCCAGTGCTGGCAGCGGCAGAAGGGTCGTCCTGCGCGGTTTTCTGCGGGCGGCCATTTTTTGGTAGCCAAAACCAAATCGCCCCACCAAAATGTTTCAAGAGTTTTCCGAGGGCGCTCCGCCGGGCACCCGGAGATCTCGGTGCGAGAGGGATGACGCATGGGTTTTTTCAGCCGTTTGTTCAGGATCAAGGAGCAAGACCCTGAAAGCCAGGAAACCACCTGGGCCATGGAAGACAACGGCAGCGAACTGGTGCTGGACGCCGAGTACGCCGCCACCCTCATGACCGAGATCGACATTGACGCCGCCATTGCCAGCCACGAAGGCTGGCGGCTGCAACTGCAGGACATGGTCAATGGCCGCTCGAGCGAGGTGATGCGCCCCGAGCGCGTGTGCCAGGACGACCGCTGTGATCTGGGCCGCTGGCTTTATGGCACGGGCCGCGTGCGCCTGGGGCACTACCCGGCATTCACCATGCTGGTGGCACGGCACAAATACTTCCACCAGCAGGCCGCCGATGTCGTCACGCTCTTCCAGACGGGGGAGCAGCAGAAGGCCGTGCAACTGCTCAACAGCAGCTGCCGCCACGCATCCAACCAGGTGCTTTTACTGCTGAAAGAGCTCAAGCGCGGCCTGGGTCGTTGACCGAATCCGATCGGTACTCGCGTGGACTTCCATCTGCGAACGTCGCTGATGGGCTCACTCCTCATTTGATAGCTATCTGCGCTTGATGGGTAAGCGCTAAATCCGTTTTTGGCTCAAATCTTTAAAAGGTGTGCACGAGACGCCTTCGTGCTCGCAAGTGGTGGCGTGGCCTGACATTTTTGCCGCCATCATCGACACACAGTTCTTACATCTACAGACACGGGCTACCCCCTGAAACAGGGTGATGCATGGCTATATTTCTGCGCACTTGAACGGCCGGTGCTGCTCGCATGCGGCTGCTTCAAGCAACAAGAACAGCCATTCATACAACCTACTGACACTGAGAGGGAATCCCGATGGACCGCCGTAAATTGCTGACGCTTGTCACCCTGGCTTCTGGCGTGAGCGCCGTATCGCCCGTGTGGGCGCAGTTCGACCTGGGCAAGATGCTGGACGCTGGCAAAGACCTGGCCAAATCCGAATCGCTGACCGACGAGGAAGTGAAATCTGCGTTCGACCAGATGGCCGCCGAGAGCGACCGCCAGAACCGCATTGCCCCCGCTGGCAGCCCTTACGCCGCACGCCTTTCAAAGCTGACTTCTGGTCTCGGCACCTACGACGGCCTGAAGATGAACTTCAAGGTCTACCTGACGCCCGACATCAACGCCTTCGCGATGGCCAACGGCACCATCCGCGTGTACTCCGGCTTGATGGACAAGTTCACGGACGACGAAGTGCGCTACGTGATCGGCCATGAAATCGGCCACGTCAAAAAAGGCCACAGCAAGGCCCGCATCCAGGCCGCCTTGCGCACCAGCGCGCTGCGCAACGCCGTGTCGGCCAGCAACAGCCGCGCCGGCACCATCGCCAATTCTCAGCTCGGCGACCTGTTCGAAAAAGTGGTGCGCGCCCAGCACTCGCAAAGCAACGAGCGCGAGGCCGACGACTACGCCATGGGCTTCATGAAAGCCAAGCGCTACGACTCCAAGGCGTGCGTTACAGCGCTGGAAAAGCTGGCAGCGATGTCGGGCAGCGATTCGACCAGCTTCTTGTCCACGCATCCGTCGCCGAAGGAGCGGGCGGAGCGAATGAAGACGCAGTTGGCGTGAGCAATATTGAGGGCTCCGCGATGTCGGCAAACGAAGAGCAAAAATTCCTATATAGCCCAGTGGTTCAGGTTGTGTCAGAGGGCAGCTATGCCGTCGGCGCCACACAGACCTGGGACGCCTTCATGCGAAGGAGCTACGACCAAGCCAATCAGTTGATATCACGTCAGGCCAATGCGTTGTTGCTGCGCGGCAACGTAACTGCGGCAGAAGCTCGCGCGTTGGTTGAGGGGCAAAGGAATGCGCTCGTCACGCAAATGCGCCAACGCTTGAGCCCATGGGGTCGCATGTATTCAGAATTGCTCAAACCATCAAGCAACTTGCCGACGCTGGATCAATTGGTGGCCCGCAAGGGCAGTATTGAAGCCGTACTGACCAGTGTGGGAAAAAGCCGCAGTTCGGTTAACCGTTTCGCTGCTACCGTGCGCGTCGCTGGCCCTGCAGCCATCATTATTCAAATTTCGTTGTCGGCGGTCATCATTTCTCAGGCGGCGCCGGAAGACAGAGCGCGCGTCGCGTCCGGCCAAGCTGGAACCGTACTTGGCGCGGCGGCAGGTGGAGCAGGAGGGGCATGGGCTGGCTGTGTTGCAGGCGCAGCGTTGTTGTCGCCCAGCTTGATATTGCCTGTCATTGGTGAGCTTGGGACCGGTGGTGGCTGTCTCATCGGTGGAATAGTTGGCGCTTTCGGTCTGGGGGCAGCAGGGGCTGCTGCAGGTGAAATTGCAGGCACCAAGGCATATGACTTTGTGACCAGCATCGAATGGAAGCGTGGTTGATGGACTGGATTGATCAAATAAACCGCTATTTGCTTTCCGTGATCGACAGACGCCGGGCGAACGCAAACCCGCGGAGCTCCAGCCACTCACCCATGTCGCCAGCGCTTGTTCACGAACTGGCATGCCTTTACTTGATTTCTCTTGACAGGTTCGTTGGTGAAACTTTGGCACTTTGGGGAACCTTGGCTGATGGAGCGCCGACTGCTATCAGCGAGGCGGATGCTGGTTGGGCAGACATGCGTAGCGCGCTTGAACAGAGCGGCCGACTTAATTTCTCCATGCCGGAAGCAGAGTTGCGCTTGATGGCTGATCCGCACCGGCGACCGGTTTGCTTGGTCGGGGACGCAGATGCACTGCAAGGCAAGCCTGCAGATGGAGCGGAGCATCCACCAAGACGTTGAGACCCATTGGATGCAGCAGCTAGCGCTCAGCCAAAGGGTCGTGCGATCCACGCCGCAAGCGCGCCAATCTTCTGCTCGAACCCCGACCTTGTTTGCCCTTTTCCGCTGCGATATTCATCTTCGATGGTGCGCAGCGATCCGAAGCGCTAGCGATGTCAATCAGACCGTTGCTCGGCAGCAGCCCTCATTCCACCCGTTCTTGAAAGGAGCATTCAGTGATCACCGACACCGTGGGCCAAGGCGGCCGCAACGCCCTTAACGACACCATGATCGTCCAGCGCCTGCTCAACCGGGTGCAGTTGCCCGGCACGCAGCAGCTGGTGGCCGATGGATCACCGGGCGTGCGCACCATCGTCAAGATCCAGGCGTTTCAGCGCAGCATCGGCATCGCGCGCGCTGATGGGCTCATCCTGCCGCGCAGCAAGACCATGACCGAACTGATGAGCCGTGCGGATGCGGAAAACACCGTGCACACGCAGCTGGCGCTGACCAACCCCGCGCCCACCAGCGCAGACCTTGGCGCGCCCTGGATTGCGACGGCTGAACTGGAGATTGGCCAGAAAGAGGTGGCTGGCGCCAAGGCCGCCAACCCACGCATCATGGAATACCACAAGGCGGCCAGGTTCTGGGCCAAGGACGACTCGGGTGGCGCCAATGCATGGTGTGGGTCGTTCGTGGCGTGGGTCATGTCACAGCATGGCCATACGCCGCCGGCCAATGCCTTTCGCGCCAAGGAATGGGCCAACTTTGGCACGCCGCTGCAGGCACCGGTGTACGGAGCCATCTGCATCAAGGCACGGACGGGCGGTGGGCATGTGGCGTTTGCCGTGGGCCAGAGCCGTGACGGAAAGCACTACTACATGCTGGGCGGCAACCAGAGCAATTCCGTCAATGTGAGCCGCTACGAGGCAGATGTCTGGGATTCGTTCGTGTTCCCTGCCGGAGAGGCCGCGGGAGAGCCGCTGCCGGTGTACCAAGGCACGGCGTCCGACGCAGGAAGCGAGGCATGAGCATGATTCCAAAGAGCACAACGAAATGGATGGCAGCCCTGGCAATTGCTCTGGCAGGTGGTGGTGCGGCGGTCGCGAGCACCGCCGCACCACCACCGGCGGCTGATGCGCAGGCGGCGGAAGCCAGTTTTCTCAAAGATGCGATCGCGCAGACGCCCTATTCGGCACTGGTGGTGTACACGCGGGTGGACGTCAAGCCGGTCCCGGGCAAAAACGGTAAGGCGAATCTCACCGTACCCCCGGCCGATGAGGAGGTGACCGAAGAGCGCCACACCTACCACGCACGCGTGATCGAGACCTTTCGGGGCAAGTCGGTGCCACAGGTGCGTTACGACATGGTGGTGGAGCGCGGCGAAAGCGCCAACATCGACACCACGCCCAAGATACTGACCTTGTGCTCTGGTCCCCAGGGGTTCTATTGGCCGGGCACGGGGGCGGTCTTCACCGCGTCGAAGGACGCCATCGTGCTGGCGCGCCAAGCGGGCATGGAGGCTGTTTCGCCAAAGGCACGTGCGGCCAAGCCGTTTGCGCAGTGCGACTGAGCCCTCGCAGAGGTAGATCCACTGGCGTGTGATCGGTCGGTGGGGTGACCAAGGGCGTGGGCGTTGGCACCCGATTCAGCGCGCCGCCGATAGTCTGCGCGACAGGCTCAATAACTGCGCCCGCCCTTGTACATCGCATGCTGTCGCCGGTTCAGCGTGGCGGCTTCCCCCAACCGGCCCATGGCCGCCCCGGCATGCGCGTGGGTGATGGCCAGGCCCAGACCGTCGGCTGCGTCGGTGCCCGGCAGGCCTGGCAACTGCAGCAGCCGCCGCACCATCTCCTGCACTTGGCTTTTGGCAGCGCGGCCATGGCCGACCACGGCTTTTTTCATTTGCAGGGCGGTGTATTCGGCCACGGGCAGGTTGCTGGCCACCAGCGCGGTGATGGCGGCGCCACGTGCCTGGCCCAGCAGCAGGGTGGACTGGGGATTGACGTTGACGAACACGATCTCGACGGAGGCCACGTCGGGCTCGTAGCGCGCCGCCACCTCGCTGATGCCGTCAAACAGAATCTTCAAGCGCCCCGGCAGGTCGCCCAGCGCGAGTGTGGTGGTGCGGATGGTGCCGCTGGCCACGTAGCTCAGCTTGTGGCCGTCCACATCCACCACGCCGAAACCGGTGGTTTGCAGGCCAGGGTCAATTCCAAGAATGCGCATTTGCTCTTTATTTAATAGCTGTTAGCGCTTGATGGATAAGCGCTAGAGGCCAACTTGGCTCAAAGTCCGAAATACCAGCGCACCGAATGGAAGAACACGGGCGCCGCAAAACACAGCGCGTCCACGCGGTCCAGCAGGCCGCCAGCGCCGGTCACCGACATGCCTTGCATGCCCCAGCTCGTCACGCCCCGGTCGCGCTTGAGGGCTTTCATCACCAGGTGGCCCAGGCTGCCCGCCACGCAGGCGAGCAGCGCCATGCCCAAGGCCTGCCCAGGCTTGAACGGCGTGATGAACGACAGCAGCCCGCCCGCCAGGCCACCGGCCGCCACACCGGCCAGCCAGCTTGTCCATTGAAAACTCTGGCTCACCTGCGGTGCCACGGGCTTGTGCGGAAAGCGTCTGCCCAGCAAGTGCTGCACCAGCATGCAGGTCTGCACCACGAACACGAGGAAGAACACCAGAAATGCGCCCTTCTCGCGGTAGCCCGGGAAGTCCAGCAGCAGCAGCGCGGGCACGTGGCTCATGCCGTACACACAGACCATGATGCCCCACTGCAGCTTGGCGTTGCGCTCCAGAAACCGCTGCGGGTCGTTGGCCAGCGCGCTCACCACGGGCAGCGCCAGGAAGGCGTACACCGGAATGAACACGGTGAACAGGTCGAAGTGCTTGCTGCCCACAATCCAGAACTGCAGGGGCAGCACCACAAAAAACGCCAGCACCAGGCTGCGGTGGTCGCCGCGCCGTGTGGGCGAGAGCGTGATGAACTCGCGCAGCGCAAAAAACGCCACGATGGCAAACAGCACCGTGGCCACCGTGTCGCCCAGCACCCAGC
>JBCNOJ010000191.1:0-8960 GCA_039593925.1 Acidovorax sp. | reverse complement strand
CTTCGGGGTGGTGGGCGAGCGCCGCGTGCCCACCACCCCGAAGAATGCGCGCAGATAGCCATCGTGCGCGGGTTCCAGCACCACGCCCGGACCGAATTCGGTGTGGGTGATGCGCTCGCCAAGCTGTAGCAAACCCTCAAAATCTTCTGCTTGCACGCGTTAGTCTCAAGTAATCCGCAGGTGAAAAAGGCCGGCCGCTTTTGCGCCCTCGCGCAGCAGAATTTCCTGCGGGTACTCGTTGGCCTCGCCCCACAGAATGCGGCCAAAGTCGAGTAGTTGCCCACGATGCGGCGCTTCGCATAGCCAGGTCACTGCGTCAGTGGAAGCCTGCACGCGCAAACGGCCCTGGCCCTGCGGCAGCCAGAAGATCAGGGCAGCTTCGCCTGTGTATGCATCCTGAAATGACAGGATGGCGCGTTTGATCGTGTCCCCCAGCCAGATTTCCGCCTGATCTGGAGCCAGCAAATCAAGGCTGCCCTCCAGCCCGGCCACCACCAACGTCTGCCCGCCGTTGCTGGGCAGGTCTTCCGGCCAGCCATGCGCACAAGGGGCTGCCGCCTGCAAAAACTGCCGTAGGCTCCAAACCTCGCTCGCCGTACACACGGTGTTGCGCGCTTCCTCGTCCCAAAGCCAACTGGTGCCTCGCCGTTGCCACACCGTATCAAGCACCTGCCTCATTTCGCATACTCCCCATCGTCATCGAACAACGAAACCTGCAGTGGCTTGGGTGCTAGGCTTGCTTGCCATGCTGAGAAGATCGACACCGCGCGCGAGGCCGCGTTGCGGGTGGTTTGATCCGAGCCGTTCTTCTGCAACCATTCCAACAATGGCTTGAGCGCGATGTGCGGTTTGAAGTTTTCGTTCGTCAGCGTGTCCGAGGCATTTATGCCGCTGCCGTCCACACAGGCACCGATCAGCACCAGTGCCTGATCGAGATCGGAGGTGAGCTTCCGTTTGTGCTTGCCCTGCCAGTCGCGGGCGAAATCCAGCGGTGCGGTGCGGGTGAAGACCTTCTTAACCTCGCTGCACCATCCGCGCTGCTCAAAGTCGTCCGGAGTGGTAATGGTGCCGCGCAAGAACTTCTGCAACTGGTCGCGCTTAATCTCGGTTGCTGTGCCGAAGGTGCGCAGAAACTGCCGCGTCATCGGCTCGGCGTTGACCGGCGGCGCCTCCTTGCCCTTCTCGGCGTCCTCGTCGATGAGCTGATTGATACCGACCAGCGCATCACGCACGGAGATAGTGCGACCTTCGTCCACATAGACCTTGCCGTAGTGACGCGAGAAATACTCCAGCGCCTTGCCGCGCCGGATCACCTGTATGTCGGCGGCGGGCAGCCCTTCCTTCGCGTGGTTCTCCAGCATGGTCTGCAACTGGCGCACGTCGGCCATCACCTCGCGACGCATCCGTCCCCAGCTCACCGGCTTGGGTTCTTCGGTGCGCTTGCGGCAGACGTGAATGATGTCGTATTCGATGGTCTTGGAGCCAAACTCGCCTTCACCCTTAGTTTCATCGGAGCGGATGGGGTAGGTCGCTTCGAGGTAGTAGCCCGCATCGAACAACGACTCCAGCACCGCCACCCACGGCTCGTCCTCACTGTGGTGGAAGGTGAAGGCCAGTATCCCGCTGGGCTTCAACAGGCGATGCGCCTCGCGCCAGCACTGGGTGAGCAGGCGCCGGTAGAAGCCGTCCGGATCTTCCGGCTCGCGTGCCTTGTTGGCTACAGCTTCGAGCGACTTGGGCGTGTACTCATTGCTGAAAATCTCTTGGTACTTGCCCTTGAGCACCAGACGCAGCCAGACGTAAAAAAAGTCGGCCAATTCTGAGTAATGCAGCAGACCGCCGAAAGGCGGATCGGTGATGACCAAGTCGAGACTGCCGCTTTCAAGCTGTGTCAGATCTGTAGATGAGCCCTGATGTACGGCTACATCCAGGACGGGATCACCGGGGAAAACCTTCTCGCTCTTGCCGCTCAGCTGGTCAGCCAATACAGGGTCACGACGCTTCAGAGCTTCGATGCTTACCGAATCCCATGGCTGAGCTGCCCATTCACGACCCTCATTAATACCATCGGTGCACGAGGCCCAATTGCCACGTCCCAGAACCGGGAAAACGCTGTTTTCAACGACGTTGTTCTTCGGGTGATAGTTGTTGTTGCTCATGTGTGGCACAAGCTTGTCGTAGCCACTATCCCAGAAGCAGAACAAATTCTGATTGCGTAAATACTGCTGGAAAGCCCCGAGCACATACTCGCGCACCTGCCAGTCATAGTTTCCGACTTCGACAATGGCCTTGAGCAGTTGCGCATGTACCAGCAACTGGCGCGGGTTGAACATCGTCCACCAATGCGTGAACCCGTGGTTTGGCACGCCACCTTGCAGGTGGTGGGTCATGAAGCCGTAGGGAAGTTCAGAGCGTGGCCAGTAGTCCTTCAGGTCGTCATTCTTGCGCGCTTCCCATTCAGCGAACGCGGTGTCGTACTGCCGTGCGTGCGCTTCGCTGTAGGCCGCGAAGAAGCGCCCACCGTAGGGTTTGCCCGCCGCATCGCGCTTTGGGGCGTAGCCCTGCACCGCGTAAGCAGCCATCGGCCCGGTCTTGCCGGTGGCTTTGATGGTGGTCAGTACGTCTTGCACCGTGCCGCAAGCGGCACAGGCGTAGTGGGACTTTTTCGGCACTGTACCCTCTTCCGATGCAAAAGTGACTCCGGTTTCCGGGTCGGTCACTTCATCCGGCAACGCACCACGTACCTCCAATAGGCGAATCTTGGAAGCGCGCGCACTGTCCCAACGCGTGGTTGCGGCAACACCGTCCTGCGCCGAGCCGCCGTAGGGCTGGCCATCCGCGTCCTGCTTTGCTTCGCCCGCCAGCCATTGCGGATGCACCAGCAGGCTCAGTTCCACCTTCTTGTTCTTGCCCTTGCCCAGGTTGACCAGCTCAGCGTGCCCACAGTGCGGGCAGATCACGCCGCGCCTCTTGTTGAGCACAGAGAACGGGTATTCACCTGGCACGACAACAAGCGGTGAATCCGGCGCCATCCGTGCGGCTTCCTCCTCAACGTGGAATTCAGCGCTACATTTGCCGCAGGCGTGTTCCCAGTGCTTTACGCTAATGGTCTTCACCGCCATTACTGGGCTGGTCATGATCGGCGTACGGTGGCCACAACCCGTCACCTGACATGGGCCGTGCTTGGACCAGAATGTATAGATCGCCTCCGGGCCTTCGTAAAGATAATCTTTGCGCTCGCCCTGCGGGATGGTCAGTGGATCGAAATCTGCAGGCATCACCTTGCTCGTCGGCAGGTGTGTCCAAGTGCCCTTCTCGCCTTCCGGGCCGTCGCAGTAGTAGTACGGCATGATCTGTGGCTTGACCTGGGCCTCGATGTCAGCAAGCAGATCTTTCACCTGCTCCAGATCGACACTGGCCAGCTCTTGCTTGACCACAAACCACGCAACCGGGTTGAGGTCGTTGCCGACCATTTGCATGCCCAGTCGCGAGCCCTCCACCAGCGTGGTGCCCCCGCCCATGAAGATGTCGGCCACCTTTAGGTGCTTGAACGCACCTTTCTTTTGATGGTTGGCGTAGTAGTTGTCCCACACCAGCTTGGCCGCATGCGATTTGTCTTCCGGGGCCTTGGTGGCCGCCGCGATCAACATCGAGCGGAACACACTGGAACGCCGCCGCGCCCACCACTTCGACATCTGGTAAATCGGCTTGCCCGCGTTGCCTTCAATGATTGCTACCTGATTGACCGGCAGGATGGGGAAATCCACCTCGAGGCATGTCTTGGGGCGATTGGGGTCGTTGAAATCCACCGTTTCCAGCGCGACGGCCTTGCCCGCGCCGACAGCTTTGGCGACTTCTTGTTGGAGTAGTTCTTTTTTTGTGGCCATCTCAATCCGCCCAGCGCACAAGCGCGAACTGTTCAATTTTGTGTTCTGTCTTCAAGTAATCGCCCCAGTGCAGCCAGCTTGCAATGCCACTCTCAGCATTCTGTGGAAATTCATCTGGTAATAGACTATCGCGATCTTCGCCTTCCGCACCGGAAAAAAGCTTGCGCAGCATCCATTCCGCCCTTTCGGCTGAGATGAACCCTTCGTCTGATTGCGGGTTCCCGACGATGTCTCTCAGGAACAAGGCCAGCGAACGATTTCCTTCAGGCAACGATAGCGGGGAATGGAAGCAAAGGTCGGTGCCGCGTTCAGTAAAGCTATAGCTGTGCTTGGCGCTAGTTACTGTGTCATGCGGTGGAATTGACACATGCTCCTGCATCACAGGAATGGCATTGAAATTGACCGCACCACTGGAACTTTGGATCAGGATGTCTTCCAACTCCCAAGGATCGATACGCCAAAAACGGGGCCACCCGCGCAAGCCAGCCATATGCACGTGAAACCGATAGGCGGAGCGATCCAGAAACATCGGGCAGACATAAGCCGCATCGCCGACTTTCCATTTCTTCAGTCGCCTATGCAGACGATAGAGAATATTATGCTGATAGTCCTTATGTTTTGGACGTTTCTCCCTGAGATTAAAGTACAACGTGCGCGGCACAACTGGCAGCTTTAACTTTTTTCTATCGGTGATGATCTTGGCTGTGCTGGTGTCTGGGTAGGCTGATGGCCGTTTGAATTGCATATAGAACGGCTTGAATCCGGCTATGTTTCCATTCAGTCTGGCATCGGCCCCGAGCCATCGCTCCCTTCCACGCGAGAATGGTTCGATCGAAAATTTCAATCGGGGAAAGCTCAAAACAGAAAGAAAGCTCTCCAGCGCAAAACCTACTGTGTCTTCCGTGAAATCGGCATCCAGTCGCAGGCTGTTCTTGTTTGTCCTTGCCATGTTTCCCCTAATCGCTACTGCGTGACTGGCGGCGCATATTTTCTACCGCGGTGACTAGATCAACTTCTGTCTTAGGCGTGGCCCAGCGTGTCCAGAAGGGGATCGTTGCACTGCGCGGTTCGTGTTTCGGTTTCGACATCTTGATGCGGGTAGGCAGCAGGGTGGCATCGCCCACCACCACAGCCTCGCCCACATCCAGCGTTGGCAGCACCTCCATTAGCCCCTCCAGGCTTTCTGGCAAGAGTTGCCTGACCACCGATTGGTCAGTTTTATTGGCCAGGCGCAGACTGATGATGTTGCTGCACTGGCTGAGAATGGTCGTACTGACATCCGAGGGGCGTTGGCTGACCACCATCAGCCCAACACCGTACTTGCGACCCTCTTTGGCGATGCGCTCGAAATTTTCCAAGGCGCGCTTTTCCATTGGACCAATGGAGGCAGTACCGCTGGGCAAGTAGAGATGTGCCTCATCACAGACGAGCACGATAGGATGGCGGGCATCACCATCCGTCCCGGGTGAACTCCAGAACTGGATTTGGTAGACGATTCGCGCAACCAGACCAACGACGACCGGGAGGATGTCCGAGGGCACCTCCGAAAAATCGACAACCTTGATGCCGGGGTTGATGCCATCTTGCTGGATGCCGGTGCCGAGCAGCTTTTCGGCTAGGTGGTGCAGCGCCTCGTAAGTCTCGTATTCCGCTGGGGCCTGATACATGAAGGCATAGCGACGGTCTTTCGTTTTGACACTGATCCTGTTCAAAAATCGCGTCAGTTTTCCGAAAAGCGGCCCCTGTTTTTCTCCCTTGCTTCCTTGCACCATCTCCTTGTCTTTTTCTGCGATAGCCTCAATAAGATCGGCCAACCGATAGGGCACAGGAGTATCCACTGTGAATCCATCGAGAAGATCATGCTTCCCCAGCACTTCGATGGATTTCTTTTTCAGCTCCACGACCTGCTTCATCAGTTCGCTGGCCTGATTGGGGGCGCTCTCTTCAGACCGATCCACGAACAGTGATTGCATTTCGTCGTAACTCAGCAGCCAGAACGGCAGGAAGATGGCGCCATCCTTCTTCGCTTTGAGATCGCCGATGCCTGCGATGCGGTAGTGGCTGGCGAACTTCATACTCGAATACTCGCCGTGAAGATCGAACACGACGATATTGGCGTGCGGAAGTTGCGCAGACTGCTCAAGAATAGAGGCGACGGTGAAGGATTTGCCCGAGCCTGTACTGCCCAGGAGTGCGGCATGGCGCTGGAAAAGCTTGTCGCCATCAATGTAGGCGCTGGCCTTGCCATCCAGGGTATAGGTGCCGACCTTGAGCGGTGCAGCTGCGTCCGCCTTGGATGACGCGCTTAAGATACCCATGAAGTCTTCGAGAGACTTTTCTTCAATGGGGAACACCGATCTATTGATTTCCGGCAAAAAGAAAACGGCACGCGTGAAAGTGTCTTTGCGCTGCCCGTCCCGAGTGCGATAGGTGCCGACCAGGCTGATCGACACACCGTTTTCCTCTTGAGGCACGCCAGTCAGATCCGCTGGCGGATCAGTTTCGGGGAGCGTCGGCAGCTCCACCGGGTGCCGCCAAACTCGCTCGATGATGCCGATCAGCCACTCATCGCCCATCGACTGGATGGCGACCAATCGACCGACGCGCGCCTTTTGCAGCCGTTGACCGTCAGTCACCCGTACAGTGATGCGCGAAGTTTCAACACTGCGGACTTCGCCCAATGATTGTTCATAGGTGAAATTGAAAATGCTCATGCTCGCCTCACTCCACAAATTTTTTCAGAAAGTCATCCAGCTGCCAGAGCGGCTCCGGTGACCGCACTGCATCCCCTTTCCAACGACAAACCGAGCCGTCACCGTCCATGAACACGGCAATAACGTGAGGGTGCTCGCCAAGCAGTTGTTCAATGCTCGGAGTGGAGTCGCGCGTGACAATGATGGCGGGCATGCCTGCCGCCAAACGGCGCTTGATGACGCCTTGCAGATGATCGTCATTGAAGCCAAAACCGATACACAAAAGCGCCTGAGCATCGGTGAGTACCGCATTCATCGCGGTACGCATGTCGTCGAACAACGTATTGACCAGTGCGTCTTGGTACTTCGACGGGCCTGGGACGACAATGGCTCGTTCCGCGATGGAAACGTCGTTGAGGGCTTCCACTGGTCCCTCGTCCGTTGTCAGCCAACTGATTGAACCATGAGGCTTATACAGACGAACGGTTTTGCAGATGCGGTGATCGACTAGCTGCAGGCGCTTCTCGGCCACCAAAACACGATTGTACTGCGTTTGGAAGAGTGGCCGGGCGCGCGGCTTACGCCGACGGAATCCTGTGAATCCTGTATCCAGGGGAATTTCCGCCAAATCACAAAACAACTCCAACAAGGTGTCGTAGTTGGTCGTAATGACATGGATGCTGTCCGTGTTCTGCGGCGAGCCCCAAAACAAACGACTCAGGAGGCGTGACGGCGCATGACCACCGGCAACCTTTTTACCAAGAATTTCTGCCTCTGCTGCGATGACTCTCTCAAGGATCAGCTTTGCAGTCTCTCCACGTATGGCTGACACGATCTCTGCCCACTCCGCCATGCCAAGTGGAATGCCATTCAGGCCAGCCTCCAGATTTGTCTTGATCGCTTCGACTGATTGCGCCCAGGCATTCCTTGCTCCAACGCTGGACAGGGCATCGTGCACAGCGGTTGCCAAGTGCTCCGCCAAAGCACCCATACCGGGCAGGCCATAGCCACAAGAGAAGCCAGAGCCGACGAGCAGCACCGGGGTTTTGCGAAAAATTCCTTGAATTTCTGCGAAAAAATCTTCTGGCAATTCGACCGCTGTCATGTCGACCTACTTGGATAGTTCAACGAAGGGCGACAGCACTTCCAGGAGCGAAAGGCCGCCATGCGTCAACGGCGGGTAGCCGCCTTGACTGCGCCACTTTCTGCGGCCCAGCGCTAACAGGTGTGCGCCGTGCGGGCTGTCGATTTGCAAGGCGACCGGCGGAACGAAGGGGCCTGCGTCGCCATTGCCTGCCCTGCTGCGCCCGCTTGAAAAAGTCTGCTTGAGATGCGACGCCACCTCACCATCGGCATCGGGGAAGTAACCCGTGGCGGCATAGCCGTGATCGGATGTGATGACCAAACGCCGCCCCGTGGCAAGACGCTTGATAAATACCCAGAAATCGTCGCTGGAAAGTTGCTGCGCGGCGTCCCTGGTCAGCATCTCCAGACCTTGGCCCGCGCCGTAGTCGTGCAGCTTGGCGTCTGGCCAGTGATGCCAGAACACCCAGTTCTTCGCGCCCGAAGCGTTGCCCACCAAGCCCTCGCAGTCCTTCCACGGCAGGTCGATGGTTTCGGTCTGCGCCGGTTGCAGCTTGTGGGCCAAACCGCCGCCGTTGGCTTGTAGCTGGCTGCGGCTGCTCAGCCCCAATGCGCGGGCAAAAGGGTTAGTCTCACTGGGCAGCTCGGATGCTGTAGCGGCTACTGTGTGCAGGGTGAATCCACGCTCTTTGGCCCCTTGCAGCAGCCAAGGCAGCTCGCGCAGCGAGAGTGCGTCAAGAATCAGGACGGCGCGCGCGGAACTATGGCCATAACCGACTTCGCTCCACCATCGCGCAAGCCGGTCTGAGGTGCGTTCCACACCACTGATTTCGGTTTGACTAAAAGCCTGCCACAGATCCCAGCCGCTAGAGGCCAGGAACAAATCAAGCTCGCCAATTTCGCGGTCGCGTTTGACCACTTCGCTGGGCGCATTGCCTTCGGCCAGAGGCTTGGAGGCAATCTCTAGCGCCCGTTCGGTAATGATGCGCCACGCCTCTTTCGGGCTGTCCTGGGTCAGGCGCTGCAATGTTTGCGCATCCAACGCCGTCATTCTTCCCCCTTCTCAAGACTCAACTCGAACGTCATGCCATCAGGAAGCCTTTTGAGCAGTTCCTTGAGCTGTGCGCCCGTAATCTGGGTGTTTTGGCCAGCGGACACCTTGATCGAGACTTCCGCCACAGGTGTGCCCGGGCCAATGCCCCAGCCTTCGAGCTTGCCGATCAGGTTGAGCGGCGAGGTTGGAGGAATGGAGAATAGGGTACGCGATTGAGCGGTGGTACTTGTTCCACCACCAAAG
>JBCNOJ010000190.1:0-8962 GCA_039593925.1 Acidovorax sp. | reverse complement strand
GTGAAGACATCACCGAGCGCGGCCACACCGGTCACCTGCCCGCCCACTGAGCGCAGCACCGTGTTGTTCCAGTGCACCAGGCGCCGTTCGCCCGTGCGGGTGAGGATTTCGTTGTCGTAGTGCCAGGCCATGGGCTGGTCTGCCAGCAAGCTGGCAAACATGCTGCGAACTTGGGGGCCGCCCACCGTATCGGGCGGCACGAACACATCGAACCAGTTGCGGCCCGCCACTTCGTCGCGCTGCCAGCCGGTGAGCCGCAGCAGGTAGTCGTTGCAATAGGTGATGCAGCCGTCCCGGTCGAGCATGACGGAAATCATCTCCACCTTGTCGAGCATGTCGTTGAAGCGGCGGTCGCTTTCGTTCAGCTCTTCCTCGGCGCGCTTCTCGCGGGTGACGTCCTGAATGGTGTTGAACCAGCGGCCCACATTGCCATGGCCGTCCTCGTCCTCCAGCGGCTCCATCACCTGGCGCAGGTGCAGGGGCTGGCCGTCGGGGCGAATGAAGCGGTAGGTGAAATCCAGCCGCGCGCCCTGGGCTGCGGCTTCACGCGCATGGCGGCGAAACATTTCCTGGTCACTGGGGTGAACCATGGCCAGCCAATCACGGGCGCACTGCGGCATCGCTTCATCACGCAAGCCCAACAGTTCGGGCAGGGTGTCCAGCCAACTCTCGAACACGCCCTCCGGGCCGCTGATGATGTGGGCGATGCGCGCCAGCGCCTGGGCGCGGCGCAGGCTGACCTTGTTGGCGCGCAAGGCGTCCATGGCGCGCCGCCGCTCCTGCACCTCGACCTGCAGCTCCTCTGCATGGCGCTGCACCTGCTGGTACAGGCTGCCGTTTTCATAGATGCGGCCGACCTGCGCGCCGAGGATGGCCACGATTTTTTCGTCTTCGGCCGTAAATCCCTCGGCCCCCAGCTTGTTGGCAAGGCAGATCCAGCCGTATGAGAACGACAGCGAGACGACCGGCACGATCAACGCCGTGAAAAGCGGCGGATAGCCATGCGGCAGGCCCACGGCTTCGGGCTGGCCTGCCGGATCCAGCCAGCGTTCAGCACGCCGCTCGGCCCGCACGGTGCCGAGCAGGCCATGGCTGATCACCGGCGGCGGCAGCGCGCCCCAGCGCTCGGCGTCCAGCCCGCTGGTGCTGACGAAAGGCTCGCCGCCGTCTTTGCGCACCACACAGAGCACTGCGTATTGGGCGCCTACCAGGTCACGCGCACCGCGGCACACGTTGGCAAGCAGGGTCTGCGGGTCGCGCTCTGACGCCAGTTGCAGGTTCAGATCGGTCAGCGCAGCCAGACGCAGGTTCATCGCCTCCAGTTGGGCCACATTGCCGGTGAGTTTGTCGGTGACCAGGCGCAGATGCTGGGTTTGAAAACTGTGCGCCATCACGGGCGGGTGCGTGGCGGGCGCCTGTGCCAGGGCGCGCTCGATGGCGTCCAGAATGTCCTGCGGTTCACAGGGTTTGACCAGCACCTGCGCCACGCCGCAAGCGGCAGCCAGGTTGCGGGCTTCCAGCTCGCGGTAGTGGGCGCTGTAGAAGATGACCTGAGTCTGGGCGATGGCCGGGTCGGCGCGCAGCTGGCGCACGAATTCGTAGCCGTCCATCGTGGGCATGAGGATGTCGGAGATGACCAGGGCCGGGTGTTCGGCGCGAACAAGCGCCAGGGCCTCTGCACCGTCAGAGGCCTGCAGTGCCTGGTGGCCGCCGTGGCCAATCAAGGTGGCCACCAACTCGCGGTTCGCAGGCTGGTCATCGACAACAAGAATCTTCGCCATGCTGTGGGACTGCCAAGGCCAGTAAAACCAGCTTAGTTACGGCGCGGCGGCGCCGCCATGGCCGCTCAGAAAGCGCTGTATCTGCTGCACAAAGGTCTCCGGGGTGATGGGTTTGGAAAGATGGTCGTCAAACCCCATGTCCAGCGCCTTCTCGCGGTCGCCGGGCATGGAAAACGCTGTCACAGCCACCAGGGGCACTGCGTGCCAGCGGGGGTGCGAGCGCAAGGTTTGCGCCACTTGGTAGCCGTTCATGATCGGCATCTGCAGATCACAAAGAATGAGGTCGTGCGGCTGTGACAGCGCCAGCTCCAGCCCCGCCGCGCCGTTTTCGGCCGACAGCACGCGGTAACCCGATGCCTCCAGCAGGTAGGTGACCAGTTGGCGGCTGGCGTCATCGTCTTCGATGACCAAAATGGTGGCTGGCGTCATCATGCGCTGGACTCCGGGATTTCTAGGGTGAAGGTGGAACCCTGCCCTTCAACGCTTTCAAAGGTCAGCCGCCCACCCAGCGCTTCGGCCAGCTTGCGGCTCAGATGAAGGCCCAGGCCAGTGCCTTCATGGTGGCGCCGGTCGGCACTTTCCACCCGCGAAAACGCCTCGAAAAGCCTCGGTTGGTCCTCCGCCGGAATCCCCTGCCCCGTGTCACGCACCTGCACCACCACCCGGCGACCCTCCGCGGGGGAGGCGTGCGCAAAGTCCTCCAGCAGCGTCAGCTGCACGCCCCCTTGCTGCGTGAATTTGATGGCGTTGCCCAGAAGGTTGATGAGGATCTGGCTCAGCGCGCGCCGGTCCGTGTGCAGTGTGATGCTCTCGGGTGGGAGGTGGATGGCAAACGCCAGCGCCTTGCGCACGGCCTCGGGTCCCAGCGTGGCGGCCACCTCTTCCACCACGGCGCGGCAATCCACCACTTCCAGATTCAGCGTGAGCTTGTTGGCACCCAGTTTGGCCACATCCAGCAGGTCATTGATGAGCGAGAGCAGGTGCCGTGCGCCCGTCTGCACAATGCGCAACTGCTTTTCCTGCTCGGCGTTCAGGGGGCCAGGCAACTTCATGAGCAAGGTGCCGGTGAAACCGATGATGGCGTTCAGCGGCGTGCGCAGCTCGTGCGACATGCTGGCCAGGAAACGGTCTTTGACCAGTGCGGCGTTTTCCAGCTCTTGATTTTTGTCGCGCACGGCCTGCTCGATGCGTTTGCGCTCCGTCACGTCGCGGATCGCGCTGGAGACGAAAAGCCCTTCCTCCGTCTCCAGTGGGCTCAGGCTGATTTCCACAGGAAACTCTGTGCCATCCTTGCGCAGGCCATGCAGTTCCAGGCCCGCTCCCATGGAACGGCTGCGTGGCTCTGCAAAGAAGCGGCTTCTGTGTTGCGGGTGCGAGGCACCAAACCGGGCGGGAATCAGCAGCTCAATCGGCTGCCCCAGCAGTTCGTCGCGGCTCCAGCCAAACAATCTGACGGCTTGCGAGTTGACCAGCACGATGTGTCCTTCACGGTTGACGATCACCATGGCATCCGGCGCGGCTTCCAGCAGGTCTTTGAATTTCTGGTCGGCACGTTTGCGGTCGGTGATGTCGCGGATGGCGCTCATCACCATGGTGCCCTCTTCGGTGTCGATGGGGCTCAGGCTGATCTCGACCGGAAACTCGCACCCGTCCTGGCGCAAGCCATACAGCTCCAACCCCGCGCCCATGGTACGTGTGCGTGGCTGGGCAATGAAGCCGCTGCGACGCCCCAGGTGCGCGCCCCGGTAGCGTGCGGGCAGTAGCACCTCCACAGCCTGCCCGATCAGGTCTTCGCGCCGGTAGCCAAACACGTGTTCGGCCTGCGCGTTGACCATGACAATGCGGCCCGTCACGTTGATCATCACGATGGCATCGGGAGTTGAATCCAGCAGGTCGCGGAACCGCGCTTCCAGCAGTTTGGCGTCGCGCTGCACTTTGAGCTGGGTGACGTCTTTCTTGCTCGATAGGAAGTACCGCACCTCCCCGGTAGCGTCGCGCACCGCTTTGGTCGACACATTCACATGCACCAGAGAGCCATCCTTGTGGCGTCGCACGAACTCATGCACCGCGGTGCCGATGCGCAGCGCCTCTGCTCGGATGTCCTCTTCTTCAAACACCCGCTCGGGAGGAACGATGAGCTCCACCAACGGCCGCCCCTGCGCTTCGGCCTGGGTGTAGCCAAAGATCATTTCGGCCGCCGGGTTCCACTCCTGCACAACGCCGTCGAGCGACAGCACCAGCAAGGCGTCGGGGTTTTGCTCCCAGTAAGCAGCAGACAAGTCAGACGCCATGCAGTCCTCTCTGTGGGGCGCCCCTGTACGACGGTTGCACGGAGGCCCCTGCTTTGATCCGTATCGGCAGAGTGCGGCCCACCGCGCACCGACATACCCACATGCCATTGCGCTGGGAGCTCAAAACATATTAGGGGCTAGAGCCTTAAACGCCAAACGACAAATGGCACCGTGCGCCGCCGTTGGGGCCCGCAACTTCTGCACAGCCAGCCGCGCGCCAACAAAAAAGCCCCTGTGTCCAGTAGGACCAGGGGCTGCTGAGTGGCACCGCTGGGTTCGGCGCGGGCGGTCGCCGCCGCGCGCTGCCAGGTTCACATGTTGTCGATCATGACCTGGCCAAAGCCAGAGCAGCTGACCTGGGTAGCGCCCTCCATCAAGCGCGCAAAGTCGTAGGTCACTTTCTTGGATGCGATGGATTTTTCCAGCGAGCTGATGATGAGGTCGGCTGCTGCGATCCAGCCCATGTGGCGCAGCATCATCTCGGCCGAGAGGATTTCAGAGCCCGGATTCACGTAGTCTTTGCCAGCGTATTTGGGCGCCGTGCCGTGCGTGGCTTCAAAGCACGCCACCGAATCGGACATGTTGGCGCCTGGCGCGATGCCAATGCCACCCACCTGGGCGGCCAGCGCGTCCGAAATGTAGTCGCCGTTGAGGTTGAGCGTGGCCACCACCGAGTATTCGGCCGGGCGCAGCAGAATTTGCTGCAAAAACGCATCGGCAATGCTGTCCTTGATGGTGATTTCCTTGCCGTTCTTGGGGTTCTTGAGCCGGCACCAGGGGCCGCCATCAATCAGTTGGGCACCAAATTCCTTTTGCGCCAGCGCATACGCCCAGTCGCGAAAGCCGCCTTCGGTGTACTTCATGATGTTGCCCTTGTGCACGATGGTCACGCTGGGCTTGTCGTTGTCGATGGCGTACTGGATGGCCTTGCGCACCAGGCGCTCGGTGCCCTCGATGGACACGGGCTTCACGCCCAGGCCGGAGGTTTTGGGGAAGCGGATTTTCTTGACGCCCATCTCGTCCATCAGGAACTTGATGAGCTTTTGTGCCTTTTCGGACTCGGCTTCGAATTCAATGCCCGCATAGATGTCTTCGGAGTTCTCGCGGAAGATCACCATGTTGGTCTTCTCAGGCTCTTTCAGTGGCGAAGGCACGCCTTTGAAATATTGCACAGGGCGCAGGCAGACATACAGATCCAGCTCCTGGCGCAACGCCACATTCAGCGAGCGAATGCCGCCGCCCACCGGCGTGGTCAGCGGCCCCTTGATGGAGACCACATACTCGCGCAACACCTCCAGAGTCTCCTCGGGCAACCACACATCCGGGCCGTAGACCTTGGTGGATTTCTCGCCCGCGTACACCTCCATCCAGTGGATCTTCTTGGCACCGCCGTAGGCCTTGGCCACGGCGGCGTCGACCACCTTGATCATCACAGGCGTAATGTCTAGGCCTGTGCCGTCGCCTTCGATGAAAGGGATGATGGGCTGGTCCGGCACATTCAGGGACATGTCGGCGTTGACGGTGATCTTCTGGCCTTGGGCGGGCACCGTGATGTGCTGGTAGCGGGTCATGGGAAATGTGTCTCCGAGGGGTTCTGAATCGGGTGCAGCGGGCGCCGCCGTGGGGCGCGGGTCGGTTTCATTCTAATGAGAAAAATTTGGGCGCAAACGCGGTCAACGGGCGCACCGCTGCTATCGTTGCGGGTAGAGCCGCGCGAATTTCCGGGCGGCTCTTTTTGTGTGTATTCACCATTGAAACGGCATATATGAAAAAACTCCTCGCTGTCCTCATGGCTGGTCTGTTTGCAGCTGGCGCGTTTGCCCAGGCACCTGCGGCAGCACCTGCACCCGCCCCTGCGCCCGTAGCGGCTCCCGCCGCTGCAACGCCCGCAGCCACCCCTGCCCCCATGGTCTCCTCCAAGAAAGCCAAGAGCACCCACACGGCCAAGAAAAAGTCTTCCAAGAAGGTTGCCAAGAAGAAAACCGCCAAGAAAATGGCCTGATACGCGCCACCACGGTGCCTGCCGTCACGGACTGGCAGGCACCGCCGAAAAGAAGACGGCACGCCAATGCTTCAAAATCGCCCGCACTTGCGGGCGTTTTGTTGGGAGCTTTTCCCCCGCTTCGCAATCCGTCGTTCACCTGGCGTTTGACGCTGCCAACCGAAGAGAGCCCGTTTATGACCGCTGCTGCCAATACTGCATTTGCCCATCTTCCGACACGCCGCCGCGCCCTGTCCAGTGCGGCAGGCGCCGCAGCCCTGGCACTTGTGTTCTGGGGCGGCAGCGCCCAGGCGCAAGACCAGCCTCAAATGAACCTGCAGCGCATGGAGCTGACCGCGGGCATGCACCGCATCGATGCCCAGGTGGCCGCCACACCCCAAGAGCGCCAGACCGGCCTGATGCACCGCAAGGAGATGCCGGCCCACGAGGGCATGCTCTTTGTTTTCGAGCAGCCCGCTCAGCAGTGCTTCTGGATGAAAAACACGCTGCTGCCGCTGACCGCCGCGTTCGTCGATGACGACGGCACCATCGTGAACCTGGCCGATATGAAGCCGCAGACGCTCGACTCCCACTGCTCGGCCAAACCGGTGCGCTACGTGCTGGAGATGAACCAGGGCTGGTTCGCCAAAAAGGGCATCAAGGCCGGTGCCCGGCTGGGGGGCGCGGTGTTCAGCCGCAAGTAGGTCTATAGCCTGCAGCACGGCCATTGAGAGCATTCAATACCGCTGCGAATTTGATAGCTATCAGCGCTTGATACATAAGCGCTAGCAGCCAAAAACACTCAAAACTACATAAAAAAAACGGCCCGCAGGCCGTTTTTTTGTTGAACGCACCCAAGGGGCGCGTCAGATGCTTCAAGCGAAGTTGGCTTCAGCAAACTTCCAGTTCACCAGCTTGTCGAGGAAGGTCTCGACGAACTTGGGACGCAGGTTGCGGTAGTCGATGTAGTACGCGTGTTCCCACACGTCCACCGTCAGCAGCGCCTTGTCGGCGGTGGTCAGGGGCGTGCCGGCGGCGCCGGTGTTCACGATGTCCACGCTGCCATCGGCCTTCTTCACCAGCCAGGTCCAGCCCGAGCCGAAGTTGCCCACGGCCGACTTCACGAAGGCTTCCTTGAACGCGGCGTAGCTGCCCCACTTGGCGTTAATGGCCGCAGCCAGTGCGCCAGAAGGCTCACCGCCACCCTGGGGCGCCATGCAGTTCCAGAAGAAGGTGTGGTTCCAGATCTGGGCAGCGTTGTTGTAGATGCCGCCGCTCGACTTCTTGACGATCTCTTCGAGCGTCATGGATTCGAATTCGGTGCCCTTTTGCAAGTTGTTCAGGTTCACCACGTAAGCATTGTGGTGCTTGCCATGGTGGTATTCCAGGGTTTCCTGGCTGTAGTGCGGAGCCAGGGCATCAATGGCGTAGGGCAGCGGGGGAAGGGTGTGTTCCATGGTGGTTCCTCGTGGTTTGAAATTCTGGGATGCCCTCTGGGCTGCAAGGTTTGCTTTCCTGAGCAAGGCAGTCGGGCACAGCGCGAAGAGGGCATTGTAGGAACATCAGGTGACCTCTGCAGCCATGCGGTGCGCGAATTAAGGCCAAAGCGGCGCCACAGCCGAAAACACGCTGATGTCCTACAGCAGCGCCCAGCCGTGGCGCTAAAGCAGCCGGGGCTGCACCACAGTCACGTCCACGGCACCGTCCACCAGCGTGGCCCGCAGTGCGTCGCCGGGTTTCGCCTGACGGGTGCTGGTGACGGCATGGCCAGCCGTATCGGTCAGCAACGCATAGCCACGCTGCAGCACCAGCTGCGGGGCCAGCAACTGAAGCTTCAGGGCGGCCCGGTCCAACCGGTCCGTCTGTCGTCCCAAAGATCGCTGCATTTTGAGCGGCAAATCGGCCTGCAGCGCTTGGTGGTTGTGCGCTAGATGCTGCAGTTTCAATAGCGATCCATGGCGCATGCGCTGTGCCAGTCGTGCGAGTTGCATCTGCTGGCGCGCAACGAGGCCCGAGGGGCGCCCCAGCCGCGCCGCCGCCTGGTCCAGCCGTTGATGGCGCACGTCCAGCTGCCTCTCCACGCCATCGGCAAGGCGGCCAGCCAAAAGGCCCAGAGCGCCCAACCACACATCGCAGGGCTGGGCCACCAGCTCAGCCGCAGCAGTCGGCGTGGGCGCACGCAGGTCCGCACAAAAATCGGAAATCGTGAAATCGGTTTCATGCCCCACACCGCTGATCAGCGGCACCGGGCTTTGCACGATGGTGCGGGCCAACGACTCGTCGTTGAACGCCCAGAGGTCTTCAATGGAACCACCGCCGCGCACGAGCAGGATCACGTCGATGGGTGGATTGACGCCGATATCTGCCCCTGGCGCTTGTCCTGCCTGCGCCATCAGATACAGTTTTGATAGCGCCGCGCGGATGGAAGCAGGGGCTGCCGCCCCCTGCACCTGCGCTGGCACCAGCACCACGGGGATGTGGGGTACCCGGCGGCGCAGTGCGATGACCACGTCGTGCAGCGCAGCAGCCCCCGTCGATGTGACAAGGCCAATGCCGCGCGGCTGCAGCGGCAAGGGGCGCTTGCGCGCACTGTCAAACAGCCCTTCGGACTCCAGTTGCGCCTTCAGGCGCAGGAACTGCTCGAACAACGCGCCCTGGCCAGCGCGCTGCATGCTTTCCACAATGAACTGCAGGTCGCCCCGCGCCTCGTACACCCCCAGGCGCCCCCGCACCTCGACCAGTTCGCCATCGCGCGGGGAAAAGTCAAGCAGGCTGGCCGCGCGGCGGAACATTGCGCAGCGCAGCTGGCCGTTGGCATCCTTGATCGAGAAATAACAATGACCGCTGGACGCGCGCGAGAAGCCCGTTATCTCCCCGCGGACCGCGACAGGATTGAACCACGCTTCCAG
>JBCNOJ010000019.1:0-22029 GCA_039593925.1 Acidovorax sp. | reverse complement strand
ACAGATCGCCGCCAATGGCGCCGCTGTCGGCCGCCACGGCGCGGTAGGTCAGCCCGAAACGGTCGAAGATCTGGCGGTAAGCCTTGGCCATGATCTGGTAGCTGGCTTTGGCGGACGCTTGATCCTTGTCGAAGCTGTAGGCATCCTTCATGATGAACTCGCGCCCACGCATCAGCCCGAACCGGGGCCGGCGCTCGTCGCGGAACTTGGTCTGGATCTGGTAGAAGTTCTTGGGCAGCTGCTTGTAGCTCTTGAGCTCCTGGCGAGCGATGTCAGTGACCACTTCTTCGCTGGTGGGCTGCACGACGAAGTCGCGGCCGTGGCGGTCCTGGATACGCAGCAGTTCCGGGCCCATCTTCTCGAAACGGCCTGTCTCTTGCCAGAACTCGGCGGGCTGCACCACGGGCATGGTCAGTTCCACTGCACCTGCGCGGGTCATTTCCTCACGCACAATGGCCTCCACCTTGCGGATCACCCGAAGGCCCATGGGCATGTAGTTATAGATGCCTGCGCCAAGCTTCTTGATCATGCCCGCCCGCGTCATGAGCTTGTGGCTCACTACTTCCGCATCGGCGGGGGCTTCCTTCAGAGTGGAAATAAAGAATTGCGAGGCTTTCATCGGAGGCGATTTCAGGCGGAACAGACCGGCCCACTTGCCGCACGCTAGGCGCCGTGCATAATGGACACAGTTTAAAAATTGGGGTTTGATTATGCTTGACCGGGACGGCTTTCGGCCGAACGTCGGCATCATCCTGCTCAACCAGAAGAACCAAGTGTTCTGGGGCAAGCGCATACGCACCCACAGCTGGCAGTTTCCGCAAGGTGGTATTGATCGGGGCGAAACCCCCGAGCAGGCCATGTTCCGAGAACTGCACGAAGAGGTGGGATTATTGCCCAATCACGTGCGCGTGGTGGCCCGCACCCGGGACTGGTTGCGCTACGAGGTGCCTGACCGGTACATCCGCCGCGATGCGCGCGGACATTACAAGGGCCAGAAGCAGATTTGGTATCTGCTTCAACTGGTGGGACACGACTGGGATCTGAATCTCCGCGCGACAAACCACCCAGAGTTCGACGCTTGGCGTTGGAACGACTATTGGGTGCCACTGGATGTCGTGGTCGAATTCAAGCGCGGCGTTTATGAAATGGCGCTGACGGAATTGGCCCGCTTTCTTCCGCGCCATGAGCAGCGCAATCGCTACTTGCGTAGCGGTATGCGCACGCGCGAAGGGGAGCAGGCTGGTAGCTTGTACCGTACGGGCAATATGTTGACGCACCCGGGCATGGAACTCCCCCCCGGGGCCAGCTTTGCTCCCGACCCCCAGAACAGCGTTCCTGGCGAATTGGATGGCATTCCATCTGGCGCCACAACCACAACCCCCCGCTAGAAAAACACCCTTTCGCCCTGCCATAGAAAAATGCCTGCATCGCTGCAGGCATTTTGCTTTGGTCACCACCGCAGTTTTCAACACGCTCGGCAGCCAACGGTCCGTCCTTTACAACACGGCGGTCAGAACGAGATTGTCCCGGTGCACCATCTCGGGCTCAGCCGCATAACCAAGCAGGGACTCGAACTCGCTGGAAGGCTTGCGACACAGGCGACGGGCCTCGGCCGCAGCATAGTTGGCCAAGCCACGGGCAATTTCTGCCCCTGCGGGATCACGGATGGCAATCACGTCGCCCCGGGAGAAATCACCTTCGACCGCTGTCATACCAATAGGCAAAAGGCTTTTACCTTCGTCGCGCACCTTCATGGCAGCCCCGGCGTCCACGACCACTGCGCCCCGCAACTGCAGGTGGTCGGCCATCCACTGCTTGCGGGCTTGCTTTTTCTGGGTCGGAGCGACCAACAACGTCCCCATGGGCTCCCCTCGAACCAAGCTGAGCAATACATCGGGCTCACGCCCCCAGGCGATGACCGTGGAGGCTCCCGAGCCTGCCGCGCGCTTGGCCGCCAGGATCTTCGTGATCATTCCACCCTTGCCGATGCTGGAGCCCGCGCCACCCGCCATGGCCTCCAGGGCCGGATCGCCCGCGCGCGCCTCATGCACGAACTGCGCCGCGGGGTCGCGGCGTGGGTCAGCGGTGTACAGGCCCTTTTGGTCCGTTAGAATGATCAGCGCATCGGCTTCTACCAGATTGGCGACCAAGGCTCCGAGCGTGTCGTTGTCACCAAACTTGATTTCGTCGTTGACGACGGTGTCGTTTTCATTGATCACTGGCACCACGCCGAGACGCAAAAGCGTGAGCAAGGTAGACCGCGCATTCAGATACCGTTCGCGATCAGCCAGATCGGCGTGGGTGAGCAAGACTTGCGCGCTGCCCATGCCCTGCTCCCGCAGCTTCGTTTCGTACATTTGCGCCAGCCCCATTTGCCCAACTGCCGCTGCTGCCTGCAGTTCATGAACCTCCTGAGGACGCTTGGCCCAACCCAAGCGCTTCATGCCCTCTGCAATGGCACCACTGGACACCATGATGACTTCACGCGGAACGCCGCCATCGCCCCGCACCAGGGCCGCGAGCTGACGGCTCCATTCGCCGATGGCTGTTTCATCGAGCCCACGTCCTTCATTGGTCACAAGGCTGGAACCGACCTTGACCACAATACGTCGGGCATCACGCAATACGCTGGAAACCATTTTTTAGTCTTTTTGGCCTCTAGCGCTTACCCATCAAGCGCTAGCAGCTATTAACAATATAGCAGTTAAAAACAAGCAAACGCTTGTCCACATCAGGCTGGTGCATCGCCCGCAAAGCGAGGATCCACTTCGACCGGCTCGTTTTCCACCCGCTGCTCAGACTGCACATGGCGGTAAATCGCGTGAATCAGGGCTTCGCATCCCTCGCGAGTGAGCGCCGAGATTTCAAACACCGGCCCCTTCCATTTGAAGCGCTTCACAAAGTCCTTCACGCGCGCCTCGCGCTCTTCGGCTGGCACCATGTCCAGCTTGTTGAGCACCAACCACCGCGGCTTGTTAAAGAGCTGCTGATCGTATTTTTTCAACTCGTTGACGATGGCTTTGGCTTGCGCCACCGGGTCTATGGTGTCATCAAAGGGGGCCAAATCAACAATGTGCAGCAGCAGCCGGGTGCGCTGGAGATGGCGCAGAAACTGGTGACCAAGGCCAGCCCCCTCAGATGCACCTTCGATCAAGCCTGGAATATCGGCGACCACAAAACTCTGCTCAGGACCCACGCGCACCACGCCCAAATTAGGGTGCAAGGTGGTGAACGGGTAGTCGGCAATTTTGGGCCGCGCGTTGGAAACAGCCGTGATGAATGTCGATTTTCCTGCGTTCGGCATGCCAAGCAGGCCCACATCGGCGAGCACCTTGAGCTCCAGCTTCAGGTTCTTTTTTTCGCCGGGCCAGCCCGGCGTCTTCTGGCGGGGGGCACGGTTGATGGCGCTTTTGAAGCGCAGATTGCCAAAGCCGCCGTCACCCCCTTTGGCAATGGTGATCATCTCGCCCGGGGTCAGCAATTCGTAGAGCACTTCGCCGGTTTCGGCATCGGTGATGATGGTGCCGACCGGCATCTTCAGCGTGATGTCCGTGCCAGCGGCACCGAACATGTCAGAACCCATGCCATGCTCGCCCCGCTTGGCTTCGTGGCGGCGCGAATAACGGTAGTCGACCAACGTGTTCAAGTTCGGATCGGCGACGGCAAACACATGGCCTCCGCGCCCGCCATCTCCGCCATTGGGGCCGCCGAATTCCTTGTATTTTTCGTGTCGAAACGACACACAGCCATTGCCACCGTCACCGGCTGCAATGTCAATAAAGGCTTCATCGACGAACTTCATGGGAGATCCAGTTTACAAAATGGCGCAACGTTGAGAGCGCGAAAGCTTTGCCGAGCCTGCGCGTCAGCGGGCCACGGGGGTAAAAGCAACATGGCGACACCAAGGCGCCGAAGACGGTCCAACACCCGCACTATCGTACCGACCAAACAACAAAGCCCCGGCAAAGCGGGGCTTCGTTGGTTGCCGAGGGTTGACCTCAGGCTGGCGTCACATTGACCGTGTGCTTGGACAATGCGCCCTTGGTACCAAACGACACGTGGCCATCCACCAGAGCAAACAGGGTGTGATCCTTGCCAACACCAACATTGCTGCCGGGATGGAAGCGTGTGCCACGCTGACGCACGATGATCGAACCTGCGCTGATCAACTCACCACCGAACGCCTTCACACCCAGCATCTTTGGCTTGGAGTCGCGCCCGTTTCGCGTAGAGCCGCCGCCTTTTTTCTGTGCCATGACTAGCTCCTTCGATTAAGCAGCAATCGCACCGATTTGCAGTTCAGTGAACTGCTGGCGATGGCCTTGGCGTTTCTGATAATGCTTGCGACGGCGCATCTTGAAGATGTGCACCTTGTCGTGCTTGCCGTGCGCCACGACGGTGGCTTTCACGGTTGCGCCGGACACCAGGGGCGTACCAACCTTCAGTTCAGCGCCGTTGCCGACAGCCAGAACCTGATCGATCACGATCTCCTGGCCTACGTCCGCAGCAATCTGTTCTACTTTAATTTTTTCGCCGGAAGCAACGCGATACTGCTTGCCGCCGGTTTTTATGACCGCGTACATGTTGACCTCTTGATATGAGTTCTGCAGACGGATTTCCGCAGAGCCCATGATTATAGCGTACAGCCTATGATCGCGCCAGCCCTCCCACTGTTGGGCATCAGCGGCGCTAGAGCGTCGATGGCAGCGTCGCTGTCTTCCTATAATCCCGGCACTTTCTGCGACCTACACCTTGACCGATCACTCCGCCCCCCCAGCATCGCCCCTAGCGCTCGTAGCACAAGACATGCGCGAGGTTGACAAGGTCATCGGTCAGCGCCTGACGTCCAGCGTGCCGTTGGTGGCTCAAATATCACAATACATTATCGCAGCGGGGGGCAAGCGCTTGCGCCCAGCGCTGCTCTTGATGGTATGCGGCGCCCTTGGTTATCGGGGGGCGCACCATCACAGCTTGGCTGCAGTGGTTGAACTCATTCACACTGCGACGCTGCTCCACGACGATGTTGTGGACGCATCCACCCTTCGCCGCGGCCGGCCAACCGCCAACGAAACCTTCGGCAACCCAGCCAGCGTGCTGGTGGGAGACTTTCTGCACACCAGATCTTTCCAGATGATGGTGGAGGCGGGGAGCATGCGCATCATGGAAATCCTGTCCGAGGCTACCAATGTGATCGCTGAAGGGGAAGTCCTGCAACTCATGAACATGCACGATGCATCGCTCGATGAAGCGGGTTATTTGCGCGTGATCCGCTCAAAAACGGCAAAGCTATTCGAAGCCAGCGCCCGCCTGGGCGCAGTTCTTGCCGAAAGCCCGCCCGACATCGAGGAAACCTGCGCAACATACGGACAAGCGCTTGGAACGGCTTTCCAGATCATCGATGACGTGTTGGATTACGACGGTGATGCGGCAGAAATGGGCAAAAACCTTGGTGATGATCTGCGTGAGGGAAAGTCCACCCTACCCTTGATTGCCGCCATGCAGCGCGGCACCCCCGAACAGACGCTGACAGTGCGACAAGCCATTGAACAAGGGTCGACGGAACGGCTGCCAGAGATTGTCGAAATCGTCAGAAGCACTGGCGCGCTCGAAATCACCCGTGCAGCAGCCCACGCAGAGGCTCGCCGTGCCATCGCTGCAGCGGAGCAACTGCCGGACAACCCCTATACGAACGCGTTGCTAGAATTGGCCAGCCAATTGCTTGCACGACGCAATTAATCATCGGCCAAGGGCCATTGTCGGGGTGTAGCTTAGCCTGGTAGAGCGCTACGTTCGGGACGTAGAGGCCGGAGGTTCGAATCCTCTCACCCCGACCACATATAAAACAGACGTTTCGCGCCACACCGCGCTTTTGTGGCGCGGTTGCCGATATCCAATGCTGTACAGCCTACACTTGATCGGTGATGATAGGATGGTTTCTTTTCCACACCTAACACATTACCGGTTACATGGCCGCTGTTGATACTGCCTCCAAAGAAGCCTCTGCGGTCGCCCTGCCTGGTCTGGGAAGGGCCTTGATGTCCGCTGGCAAGCTGACCCAAAAGTCAGCCGAGGACATTTACAAAAAATCACAAATTAGTCGCACCAGCTTTATAGCGGAATTAACGGGATCCGGCGCTGTGTCAGCTTCGGATTTAGCCCACACAGTCTCGGCTGTTTTTGGAGCGCCTCTTCTGGATCTGGATGCGATAGATCCATTGCGCCTTCCAAAAGAATTACTTGACTCAAAAATCTGCCAAGCGTATCGCGTAGTCGTTCTCAGCAAACGCAATAACCGATTAATTGTTGCAACAGCCGACCCTACAGACCAAGAAGCTGCCGAAAAAATTAAATTCACCACTCAGATGGGGGTGGATTGGATTATTGCGGAGTACGACAAACTCAGCAAACTGGTAGAAGTTACCACGAGATCTGCGGGAGAGTCACTCGACACCTTGTCCGCTGGAGGAGGTGAATTCGAGTTTGACGATGTTCCGGTGGAGGACGTACCTGAAACAAACGACACTGGCGCGACCGACGTTGAGGACGCTCCTATCGTCAAGTTTCTGCACAAAATGTTGTTGGATGCGTTCAACATGCGTGCATCAGACCTTCATTTCGAACCCTACGAGCATCAATATCGCGTTCGCTTTCGCATTGATGGGGAGCTTCGTGAAATCGCCTCGCCCCCGATCGCCATCAAAGACAAGCTGGCATCTCGGATCAAAGTGATTTCGCGACTCGATATTTCTGAAAAGCGTGTTCCACAAGATGGCCGGATGAAGTTGAAAGTAGGCCCCGACCGCGTAATCGACTTCCGCGTAAGCACGCTTCCTACCCTATTTGGCGAAAAAATCGTTATTCGTATTCTTGATCCCAGCAGTGCCAAACTTGGTATCGACGCGCTTGGATATGAGCCCATTGAAAAAGAGCGTTTGCTTCAAGCCATTGGCAGACCGTACGGGATGATTCTGGTAACGGGACCCACAGGCTCCGGAAAGACCGTATCGCTATACACCTGCCTGAATCTCTTGAACAAACCAGGGGTCAATATTGCAACCGCAGAAGACCCCTCTGAAATTAATCTCCCCGGAGTCAATCAAGTCAATGTGAACGAAAAGGCAGGCCTTACTTTTGCAGTAGCCCTGAAATCTTTTCTTCGCCAAGACCCGGACATCATCATGGTGGGTGAAATCCGTGATTTGGAAACGGCGGATATATCCATCAAAGCAGCACAGACGGGCCACTTGGTCCTGTCCACCCTTCATACCAATGATGCACCAACGACATTGACTCGGATGCGCAACATGGGGATTGCTCCGTTCAATATTGCCTCTAGCGTCATCCTCATTACCGCTCAGCGTTTGGCAAGAAGGCTATGCTCGGTGTGTAAGGCTCCGGCCGACATTCCGCACGAGGCGCTATTGGACGCGGGGTATTCCGAAGAGGAGTTGGATGGCTCTTGGGTTACCTATCGCCCTGTGGGTTGCTCGGCCTGCAACAACGGCTACAAAGGTCGGGTGGGCATTTATCAAGTTATGCCAATATCTGAAGATATACAGCGCATTATCTTGCGTGACGGCAGCGCATTGGAAATTGCCGAGCAAGCCAAAGCAGAGGGTGTGAGATCCTTGCGCGAATCTGGCCTATACAAAGCCAAGATGGGGTTGACTTCTCTAGAAGAAGTTTTGGCCGTCACCAACGAATAATGCTCAAGAGGGATCAGCATGGCGACTGCAGCATCACGAGACATCAAAGAATTTGTTTTTGAGTGGGAAGGTAAGGATCGGCACGGTAAGGTCGTGCGGGGAGAGGTCCGCGCCTCGGGTGAAAACCAAGTACAAGCCACACTTCGCCGCCAAGGAGTTTTCCCGACGAAGATAAAAAAACGTCGGATGCGGTCTGGTAAAAAAATCAAACCGAAAGACATTGCGCTTTTCACCCGCCAACTCGCCACCATGATGAAGGCTGGCGTTCCCTTGCTGCAATCGTTCGACATCGTTGGGCGCGGTAATACCAATGCAAGCGTTACCAAGCTGCTGAACGACATCCGTACGGACGTGGAAACAGGCACGTCGCTCAATGCAGCGTTTCGTAAGCACCCTATGTACTTCGACAGCCTTTACTGCAATCTTGTAGAGGCTGGAGAAGCGGCAGGTATTCTTGAAGCGTTGCTGGATCGACTAGCAACGTATATGGAAAAGACTGAAGCGATCAAATCAAAGATTAAATCAGCCTTGATGTACCCCACATCTGTAGTGATCGTAGCTTTTGTCGTAGTTGCTGTCATTATGATTTTTGTAATTCCAGCCTTCAAAGAAGTTTTTACATCCTTTGGCGCTGATCTTCCCGCGCCTACTTTATTCGTTATGGCCGTTAGCGAGATATTTGTAAAATGGTGGTGGCTGATTTTTGGCGGTATTGGGGGTGGGGTGTATTTTTTTATGGAAGCATGGAAACGCAATGAAAAAATGCAAATATTCATGGATCGCATACTACTGAAGATCCCTATTTTCGGCGCGCTAATTGAAAAGTCCTGCGTCGCCCGATGGACTCGAACCTTGGCAACCATGTTCGCAGCCGGTGTGCCGCTCGTGGAAGCCCTAGACTCGGTAGGGGGTGCATCAGGCAACTCTGTGTATTCAATGGCTACCGAGAAAATTCAGCAGGAAGTCTCCACAGGAACGAGCCTCACAGCGGCCATGGGCAATGCAAACGTCTTCCCCTCCATGGTTTTGCAGATGTGCGCCATCGGAGAGGAGTCCGGTTCCATCGACCACATGCTGGGCAAAGCCGCAGATTTTTACGAATCTGAAGTGGATGAAATGGTCGCGGGTCTGTCCAGCCTGATGGAACCCATCATCATTGTTTTCCTTGGCACACTCATTGGCGGAATTGTGGTCTCCATGTACCTGCCCATCTTCAAGCTCGGCCAAGTCGTGTAATGGAAATGGATGTCTGGGTAGGTGCAGCCCTGGGGGGTGTTTTCGGGCTGTTGATCGGCAGTTTTCTCAATGTGGTGATCTACCGGTTGCCCAAGATCATGGAGCGGCAGTGGGCTGTGGAAGCGGACGCTTTCCAGGCGCAGCAAGCAGGCCGAGAGCCCGCCCCGGCGCCAGAGCCCTTTAACCTGATGGTTCCGCGGTCCCGCTGTCAGGCCTGTGGACACACGGTGCAGTGGTACGAAAACATTCCGGTGGTGAGCTACCTTTTTCTGCGGGGGCGATGCTCTGCCTGCAAGGCACGGATCAGTGTGCGATACCCGCTGGTAGAGTTGGCGACGGGTGCGCTTTTTTTTCTGTGCATCCAGCGCTGGGGAATCACCCCTACCGGAGTGGCCTGGTGCTTTTTTTCCGCAGCCATGATCGCGTTGGCCTTCATCGACTGGGACACTACGCTGCTCCCGGATGACATTACCTTGCCGTTGTTATGGGCTGGATTGCTCGCCTCGGCGATGCAATGGACTGCCGTGCCGCTGCAGGCGTCCGTGATGGGCGCAGCGGCCGGGTACCTGTCTTTGTGGCTGGTCTACTGGGCGTTCAAGCTGGTGACGGGCAAAGAGGGAATGG
This sequence comes from Acidovorax sp., assembly GCA_039593925.1. GTDB lineage: Bacteria > Pseudomonadota > Gammaproteobacteria > Burkholderiales > Burkholderiaceae_C > Acidovorax. The sequence continues at coordinate 12,463 of JBCNOJ010000019.1, read as the reverse complement.
GATATGGCGACTTCAAGCTGTTTGCCGCCCTTGGCGCATGGTTTGGCTGGCAGGCCCTGGTCCAGATCATTCTGATGTCTTCGGTCATTGGCGCGCTGGTGGGCATCGCCATGAAAATTTCCAGCAGTCTGCGCGAAGGCGGCTATGTGCCCTTCGGTCCGTTTTTGGTAGGCGCAGGCTTTACCGCGATGATTTTTGGACCGCAGGCCATTCTGGACTCCGTGTTAAGGCTGTTCAGCCTCTGAACGGCGTGACGCAGCACATCTCTCAAACACGGCAGGTGGCTTTGCGCGTGGGTTTAACCGGCGGCATTGGCAGTGGCAAGAGCACGGTAGGGGCGATGCTCGTGGCACACGGAGCGGCGCTGGTCGATGCCGATCAGATCGCCCGCGAAGTGACAGGACCACTGGGGACCGCCATGCCAGCAATCCGCTCGGCTTTTGGTGACAGCTACGTGGACGCCTCGGGTGCTCTGGACCGCGCTCGCATGCGGGCGCTGGTCTTCAGCCAACCCGACGCGCGGGCGCAACTGGAAGCCATCGTGCACCCCCTGGTAACGCTGCACAGCGACCAAGCTGCGCGACTCGCGGCGGAGGCTGGAGCCACCGTGATCGTGTTCGATATCCCACTTCTTGCAGAGTCCGGCCGATGGGCGCGGCGGCTTGATGCGGTGGTGGTGGTGGACTGCTCGGCGGCCACACAGATAGAACGCGTTGTGCGGCGCAGCGGCTTGGCCCCTGAAGCGGTGCAGGGCATCATCGATTCGCAGGCCACCCGAACTGCTCGCCGCGCGATGGCCGATGTGGTCATCATGAACGATGCCGACTGCACGCTGAGGGAACTGGAGATCCGCACTAGGCAGACTGCCGCGCTGTTCGGGCTATGATGCGAGCGAAACCGTTTGTGCTTTCGCCCATGCCGCGCGCCACAGGCGTCAGAATGCCCCCTGAGCCCCAGGAACCGCCAGCGTGATCCTTTACGAATACCCTTTCAACGAACGTCTCAGAACCTATCTGCGGCTTGAGCAGTTGTTCCGTCGGCTCGGAGAGCTGATACCCCGTGCGCACCCCTTGGACCACCATTTCGCGCTGGTCACCATTTTCGAGATCATGGATGTGGCCGCGCGGGCGGATTTGAAATCGGACGTCCTGAAGGACATTGAAAAGCACAAGCACCAACTCGATAGTTACCGCGGCAACCCATCCATCTCCGAAGCGGCGCTCGATGCCGTTATTGCCCAATTGGACCGCTGCTTTGCGGCGCTCAATACGCAGACAGGCAAGTCAGGCCATGTGTTGACCGAAAACGACTGGTTGATGAGCATCCGCAGCCGCGTGGGCATTCCAGGCGGCACCTGCGGATTCGATCTGCCAGCCTACTATGCGTGGCAGCACAAGGCTCCGGAGATCCGCCAGCACGCCCTGGAAGAATGGGCTTCCACTCTGGCGCCCCTCGCCGAGTCCATCTACGTGCTGCTTAAGTTGCTCAGAGATTCTGGCGTGCCCCAGAAAGTGGCGGCCGAACGCGGTCAGTTCCAACAAAACCTTCCGCAAGGCCGGACGTTCCAGCTGCTGCGCCTGCGCATCGATCCCGCACTCAACCTGATTCCTGAAATCAGCGGTAACCGCCTGATTGTCTCGGTGCGGCTCATGCGGCTGGAAGAAGATGCACGCCTGCACGCTTGCACCGAAGACGCCGCTTTCGAACTCACCTTGTGCGCCTGACGCCGGCCACAGGTCGATCCCGCCCGACATCACCAGCACGCCTTGGCCTGAGCCTGGGCAACACATTGGAGGATGCGCATATGCCCACCGAAGAACGCAAGGCCCAACAAACCGGCGGTACAAACACGCCCAAAACCGACCGCACTGTCACTTGCCCCTGCTGCGGGGGCGATAGCGTCTACGGACCCAGCAACGCCTACCGGCCATTCTGCAGCGAGCGCTGCAAACAGGTGGATCTGGGCGCTTGGGCCAATGAGGATTTCCGCATGCCGGCAGAAGCGCCACCGGCGGACGCACAGTACGGAGACCCGCGCCTGCAGCACTGACCGGCGCGAATGCTGGCTCGCAGCGAGCGGTACGCCCGTTGTGCAGACTTGAAAAGTTGAATCGAATTGGGCTCTAGCGCTTATCCATCAAGCGCCAGCAGCTATTATTTTATTCAGCAGCCTTCTCCAGCGGCACGCCTCGCTCTTCGGCCAGCCATTGCAGAACCGGGTATGCGCCGGGCAATACAGGCGACACGGTCAGCGGCATTTGCTGCCAAGCCATGGACTGGCCCTCGCGCATCTCGAAGTCGCCTGTCCACTCCCACACCTTGCACCAATGCAGACGCACGAGTGCGTGAGGGTAGTCGTGCTCCGTCACCTTCCACACGCTGGCAGGCCCAATGGTCACGCCCACTTCTTCGATGAGCTCGCGGCGCAGGGCTTGCTCCACCGTTTCGCCCGCTTCCAGCTTGCCACCAGGAAACTCCCAATAACCCGCATACGGCTTGCCCACAGGACGGCTGGACAGCAGCATGGCACCGTCGGCGCGCAGCAGGATACCCACGGCCACCTCGGTGTATGGGCGGGTGGCAGGCACCTGCGCAGGTACCTGCGCTTCAGCCATCGTGCCGCCCTGCGTAGTCGCGCGCGAACTGGTAGGCCACGCGGCCGCTGCGCGAACCCCGCTCCAGGGCCCAGACCAGTGCTTCCGCGCGCGAAGCTTCGATGGCGCCAGCGGAAACCCCCAGAGATGACAGCCACTGCGCCACGATGGTCAGATACTCGTCTTGGCTGAAGGGATAGAAGCTGACCCACAGTCCAAACCGCTCTGACAGCGAGATTTTTTCCTCGACCACTTCACCCGGGTGCACCTCGCCGTCAGGCGTGTGGGTGTAGGTCAGGTTCTCGGCCATGTACTCGGGCAACAGATGGCGGCGGTTGCTGGTGGCGTAGATCAGCACATTCGGCGTGGCCGCTGCCACCGATCCATCCAGAATGGACTTGAGCGCCTTGTAGCCGGGCTCACCCTCCTCAAAGCTCAGGTCGTCGCAGAAGACGATGAATTTTTCGGGGCGGCCAGACACCACATCCACGATGTCAGGCAGATCCGTCAGGTCAGCCTTGTCCACCTCGATCAGGCGAAGCCCCTGGGGCGCATACACATTCAGGCAGGCCTTGATCAAAGACGACTTGCCTGTGCCACGCGCGCCGGTCAACAGCACGTTGTTGGCAGGCTTGCCCGCCACGAACTGCTGCGTGTTGCGTTCGATCTTTTCCTTTTGCGGATCGATTTCTTTCAGGTCGGCCAGTTGCATGGCGCCCACATGCCGCACGGGCTCCAGGCTGCCGTGGCCGCTGCTGCGCTTGCGGTAGCGCCAGGCAATCGCGCCCGACCAATCGGGTGCGCCCAGTGGCTGCGGCAAGACGGATTCGATGCGGGCCATGAGCTGCTCCGCCTTCTCCATCAAACGTTCGAATTTTTCATTCATTTTGGCACCTAGCGCTTATCCAGTAAGCGCTATCAGCTATCAAAAACAAAGCAATCAGGAGCGGTAGTCCGCGTTGATAGTGACGTACTCGTGGCTGAAATCGCAGGTCCACACAGTTTCTGCAGCGCTGCCGCGGCCGAGCAGCACGCGCACGGTGATCTCGCTTTGTTTCATCACACGCTGGCCGTCTTCCTCACGATAGGCCGGGTTACGCCCGCCCTGCACGGCCACATGCACATCGTCGAGGTAGAGGTCGATACCAGTCTGGTCCAGGTCGTCAATCCCTGCATAGCCCACAGCCGCCAGGATGCGGCCCAGGTTGGGATCGCTGGCAAAAAAGGCGGTCTTCACAAGGGGCGAATGGGCAATGGCGTAGGCCACCTTGCGGCATTCCTCGCCGGTCTTGCCGCCTTCCACCCGCACGGTGATGAACTTGGTAGCGCCTTCGCCGTCGCGCACGATGGCCTGAGCCAGCTTTTGGGACACCGCCAGCATCGCCGCCTTGAGTGCCTGGCCCTCCGCACTGTCGAGCGACGCAATGGGCGCGTGAGCGGCCTTGTTGGTGGCGACCACCACGAAAGAATCGTTGGTCGATGTGTCGCCGTCGATGGTCACACGGTTGAACGAGCCATCGGCCAGTTCGCGCGCCAGCTGCTGCATGACTGCTGGCGCCACACAGGCATCCGTCGCCAGAAACCCCAGCATGGTGGCCATGTTGGGGCGGATCATGCCGGCACCCTTGCTGATGCCGGTGATGGACACCGTGGCACCGCCGACTTGCGCCTGGGCCGAGAAGGCCTTGGGCAGCGTGTCGGTGGTCATGATGCCCTCGGCGGCACGGGCCCAGTGGCCGGGCTGCGCATCGGCAATCGCTGCGGGCAGACCTGCCTCAATGCGGTCATTAGGCAGCGGCTCCATGATCACGCCCGTCGAAAACGGCAGGATCTGCTCGGGCGCCACGCTGAGCTGGCGGGCCAGCGCGATGCAAGTGGCGCGTGCACGCGCCAGGCCATCAGCGCCCGTACCAGCGTTGGCGTTGCCGGTGTTGATGACCATGGCGCGGATGGGCTGGCCACTGCCCAGGTGGTCGCGGCTGATCTGCACCGGCGCAGCGCAAAAGCGGTTCTGCGTGAACACGCCTGCCACGCTGGCGCCCTCGTCCAGAAGAAACACCGTGAGGTCTTTGCGGTTGGCCTTGCGGACACCGGCTTCGGTCACGCCGATTCGGACACCGGCAATCGGGTGCAGATCGGCGGCAACAGGGGCAACGAGGTTGACAGGCATGGGGCTCTTTCTCAAAAAACTGCGGCCAATTATCCGGAAAACATGGCGCGCCAATGAAAACACGGGCCGCAGCCCGTGTTGTGTGGATCAGAACATCAAGCCAGTTTGCCATGGCATTGCTTGTACTTCTTTCCGCTGCCGCAAGGACAGGGGTCGTTGCGGCCCACACGCACCCCCTCGGGAAGCGCCTGGCCCAATGTCTGTTCATCCACAGTGGTCTCCACCCCGCCTGTCTCGGTAGGGGCGGTGTAGGTCACGTTGGAAATGCTTTCAGCACGGCTTTCCATGTCCTGCGCAGCTTGGTCCAGTTGCGCCTGCGACTGAACCTGCACCGTCATCAGCACTTTGGTGACTTCATTCTTGACTTGGTCGATCAGCTGGCGGAACAGCTCAAATGCCTCGCGCTTGTACTCCTGCTTGGGCTGCTTTTGCGCATAGCCGCGCAAATGGATGCCCTGGCGCAGATAGTCCAGTGCAGAGAGGTGGTCACGCCAATTGGAATCGAAGTTCTGCAGCAGCACCACACGCTCGAATTGCGTGAAGTTCTCACGACCCACCTGCTCCACCTTGGCGTTGAACGCGTCATTGGCGGCCTGCTGCACCTTCTCCAGGATCTCGTCGTCGGTGATCGCGCTGGCGCCCTGCACTTCTTGCTGGAGCGCGATGGAAACATGCCACTCTTCTGCCAGCACTTTTTCCAGGCCCGGCAGATCCCACTGTTCTTCGACCGATTCCGCTGGCACATACTGGCGCACGAGGTCGTTCATACAGTCCTCGCGCATGGCCGCGATCACATCCGACAGGTCGGACGCATCGAGGATGTCGTTGCGCTGCTGATAGATCACCTTGCGCTGGTCGTTGGCTACATCGTCGTACTCCAGCAATTGCTTGCGAACGTCGAAGTTGCGGGCCTCCACCTTGCGCTGTGCAGACTCGATGCTGCGCGTCACGATCCCGGCTTCGATGGCTTCGCCATCGGGCATCTTCAGGCGATCCATGATGGCCTTGACGCGGTCGCCCGCGAAGATCCGCATCAGGGAGTCGTCGAGGCCCAGGTAAAAACGCGACGAGCCTGGGTCACCTTGGCGGCCAGAGCGACCACGCAACTGGTTGTCGATGCGGCGGGACTCGTGGCGCTCGGTGGCGATGATGCGCAGGCCGCCCAGGGCCTTGACCTTCTCGTGGTCGATCTTCCACTGCTCCCGCAAAGCCTCCACTTTGGCGGCGCGCTCGGATTCGGACAAGGTTTCATCGGCTTCGATGGCGGCCACGTCTTTTTCAATATTGCCGCCCAGCACGATGTCGGTGCCGCGGCCTGCCATGTTGGTGGCGATGGTGATCATGCCTTCGCGCCCGGCCTGGGCCACGATATCGGCTTCGCGAGCGTGCTGCTTGGCGTTCAGCACCTGGTGCGGCAGGCCTTCCTTGATCAACAACTGGTCGATGATTTCCGAGTTCTCGATGGACGTGGTGCCCACCAGCACGGGCTGGCCGCGTTCATGGCACTCGCGGATGTCCTTGATGGCCGCCTCGTACTTTTCACGCGTGGTTTTGTAGACGCGATCCAGTTGGTCGTCGCGCTTGCTACCGCGGTTGGGGGGAATCACGACGGTTTCCAGGCCGTAGATTTCCTGGAACTCATAAGCCTCGGTATCGGCCGTACCGGTCATGCCCGCGAGCTTGCTGTACAGGCGGAAATAGTTCTGGAAGGTGATCGAGGCCAGGGTTTGGTTCTCGGCCTGGATGTTCACGCCTTCCTTGGCTTCCACGGCTTGGTGCAGGCCTTCGCTCCAACGGCGGCCCGACATCAGGCGGCCGGTGAACTCGTCAACGATCACGATTTCGCCGTTTTGCACCACGTAGTGTTGATCGCGGTGGTAGAGGTGATTGGCCCGCAGCGCCGCATACAGGTGGTGCATGAGCGTGATGTTGGCGGGGTCGTACACCGAGGCGCCTTCCGCGATCAGGCCATGGCTGGCCAGCACGCGTTCGGCCGTCTCATGGCCCTGCTCGGTCAGGAAGATCTGGTGGCTCTTTTCGTCCACCGTGAAATCGCCTGGCTTGGTCACGCCTTCACCAGTGCGCGGGTCGGCTTCGCCCTCCTGGCGCACCAGCAACGGTACGACCTTGTTCATGGCGATGTACATGGCCGTGTGGTCTTCGGCCTGACCACTGATGATGAGGGGCGTGCGCGCTTCATCGATCAGGATGGAGTCGACTTCGTCGACGATGGCGAAGTTCAGGCCCTGCTGCACACGGTCTGCAGATTCGTAGACCATGTTGTCGCGCAGGTAATCAAAGCCGTATTCATTGTTGGTGCCGTAGGTGATGTCGGCGCGGTAGGCTTCCTGCTTTTGCTCGCGCGGCATATTGGGCAGATTGATGCCCACCGTCAGGCCGAGGAAGTTGTACAGGCGGCCCATCCATTGGGCGTCGCGATTGGCGAGGTAATCGTTCACCGTCACCACGTGCACACCTTTGCCCGAAAGGGCATTGAGGTATACCGGCAGGGTGGCTGTCAGCGTCTTGCCTTCACCCGTCCGCATCTCCGCGATCTTGCCGAAATGCAGCGCCATGCCACCCAGCAACTGCACATCGAAATGGCGCATCTTCATGATGCGCTTGGAGCCTTCCCGCACCACGGCAAAGGCTTCGGGAAGAATACTGTCAAGGGTCTCGCCCTTGGCCACGCGCTCCTTGAATTCCTGCGTTTTGGCCTTGAGTTGCTCGTCCGACAGCCTCTCGAAGTCAGGCTCCATCGCATTGATGCGGGCCACCGTCTTGCGGTACTGCTTGAGAAGCCGATCGTTGCGGCTGCCGAATAGTTTGGTGAGGAAGTTGTTGGCCATGCGAACAGGACCGCGTGCCCCGCTGCATGCAGCGCGCCAAGCGACCGAAATCCCTAAGATGAATTGAGTTCAGGTGGGTCCGACACCACGGATTGCAAGCACTGCAACCCGTGCCATGAACACCGGACCCGCGATTTTACCTGCCCGGTGCAGGGGTGGCCGACTGGCCCGGCAATGCTGCGGGCTGCGCCACCGCTACCTGGGCACCGGTGGGCGTTCCGCCAGCACTCAGAAATTTCTGTGGGTCTTGAAAAACACCTTGCACCAGCACCTCAAAGTGCAGATGGGGGCCTGTCGAACGGCCGGTGGTCCCCACTTCTGCAATTTTCTGCCCACGCCGCACGATGTCGCCCCGCTTCACCAAAGTTCGCGATGCATGTGCATACCGAGTGACCAGGTTGTTGCCGTGGTCCACCTCGATCATGTTGCCGTAAGCAGGGTGAAATTCTTGGGTGACCACCACGCCACCCGCTGCAGCCAGGATGGGCGTTCCAGTGTCTGCCTGAAAATCCAGCCCCGTGTGCAGCGCGGATTGGCCGGTGATCGGGTCCACACGCCACCCGAATGCCGACCCTGCCGTGCGCCCAGTCACGGGGGCGTGCGTTGGAATCATTTTTTTGCGGATGTGCTGATCAAACAGACGAGACTCCAGCACCGTCATCAGGTCCACACGCTGGTTGGTCAGCTTTTCCAAATCATCCAGCGTAGCCTGGAGTTCCTCCATCGAAAGGTCACGCGCCCCCACCAAGGCACCACCCCGGGCATCGACCTTCTGGGTATCTGTGGGCGCCATCCCGGCAAGACCCAGCACGCGGTCACCCAGGGATTCCAGCTGCACCATCCGCGCCTGCATTTCCCCCACGCGGCGCGCCATCGCGTCCAGATTGGCACGCATGAAACGGTCACGCTCTGCAAACTCATCCTTCACCACCAGACGGACCAAAGACCCTACGATGGGCCAACCCTCTCGCGCACCTTTGAGAAAGACCCAGTGGTAAAGGCTGGCAGCCACCAACATGAGGCACAGAGACAATGCCAGGCCGACCAAGACCAAACGCGTGCCCGACAAATGGATGGCGCGGCTGCGCGCCAGTCTGGCGTCCGTGATAATCAGATGCACTACTTGTTCTCCACGCCCGAAGACGCCACACATGAACCGCCGCCACCACGCCGTGACCCTGCAGCAAGCCAGCGAGGAATCCCCCACGCTGGCCAGGCTCACAGCGCTGACACGCGAATCCAGTGATCGGCTCAAAGCCATTGAATTGCTGATTCCTGCGGCCCTTCGCTCTGCAGTCCAGGCAGGCCCCATCGATGGAGACAGCTGGTGCCTGCTGGTGCGAAGCAATGCCGCAGCGGCAAAAATCCGCCAGCTGCTGCCTGCATTGCAGGCGCATTTGCGCAGCCGGGGGTGGGAGGTTAACGCGATTCGCCTGAAAGTTCAAACCTGACGGCCTGCGTCAAAACTTGGGAACGCGCTGGAGAGAAATCAGAAAATGGTGCCGGTTGTCGGAATCGAACTGACGACCTACCGCTTACAAGGCGGGTGCTCTACCAACTGAGCTAAACCGGCGAACGCTGGATTCTATGTGAAAAATCCGGCGCCAAAATTGAAACGCGGCTATTTCACTCGCTTGAGCGAAGGCCGCGCGCCACCTGTTGTGGGGGGCGGGCGGGGCGAATCTCCCCCATCGTCCTTCTTGCTGTCCTCCGTGCTCACCAGCTGAACCACGCGATCCTCCAAGGCTGGCGCGGTGGCTTCGCCGGCAGGACTCGAAGAGCCCGTTGGCGCCGGCTCTGCAGTGGCCATGGCGCCCGACAGTGTTGCGGTGGCTGCTGGGGAATCCCCCGCAAGCATGTCCACGGGAGGCGGAAACGCCATGCCTTGCCCGTTCTCGCGCGCGTAAATGGCAATCACACGCCCGACTGGCACCAGGATCTCACGGGGTTTACCTCCGAAGCGCGCCTTGAATTCGATGAAATCATTGCCCAGTTGCAAGGCACTGGTTGCATCAAAGCTGATGTTCAACACGATCTCGCCGTCCTTCACATACTCGCGAGGCACCTGCACAGAATCATCCACACGCACAGCCACATAGGGCGTCAGCCCGTTGTCGGTGCACCACTCATAGAGGGCACGGATGAGATAAGGGCGTGTGGAGGTAGATTCCGGGGCGTTCATGGACACTCGTTCGGGCAGCTTCAGGCAGGGCGAATACCGGAGGCGGTCACAGGCTTACTTGCGCATGACTTTCTCTGAGGGCGTCAGCGCCTCGATGTACGCAGGGCGCGAGAAGATGCGCTCGGCGTACTTCAGCAATGGAGCCGCATTCTTGGACAGGTCAATGCCGTAGTAATCCAGGCGCCACAGCAGCGGAGCAATGGCAACGTCCAGCATCGAGAAGTTGTCGCCCAACATGTACTTGTTCTTAAGGAACACGGGAGCCAGTTGCGTGAGGCGGTCGCGGATGTGCGACCGGGCCTTTTCCAGCGCCTTTTCGTTGCCCTTGGTGGCACGCGATTCGAGAATATTCACATGCACGAACAGTTCCTTCTCAAAGTTGAGCAGGAACAGGCGAACGCGGGCGCGGTCCACAGGGTCACCGGGCATCAGTTGCGGGTGAGGGAAGCGCTCGTCGATGTACTCGTTGATGATGTTCGACTCATACAGAATCAGGTCGCGCTCAACCAGGATAGGCACTTGGCCGTAGGGGTTCATCACGCTGATGTCTTCGGGCTTGTTGTACAGGTCCACATCGCGGATTTCAAAGTCCATGCCCTTTTCGAACAGGACAAAACGGCAGCGGTGGGAGAAGGGACAGGTAGTACCCGAATAAAGCACCATCATGGTGGGAGGCTCCTAAAAATCAAAAGAGTGGGACGCCGACAGCGCCCACTCTGCAAAAACCAATGGCACCCCAGAGGGTGCCTTGCTCGATGTAGTTGTAACTACTTCACATCTTTCCAGAAGGCTGCGTTGAGCCTCCAGGCAATGACGGTGAACAAGCCCAGGAAAATCAAAACCCAGACACCAACACGTTTGCGGGTGTTTTGAGCGGGCTCTGCCATCCACTGCATGTAGTTGACAAGGTCACCCACGGCCTGGTCGTACTGCAGCGGGGTCATGAGGCCCGGCTTCACCTGCTCCCAGCCCTTGAAAACCTGGGTCTTGTGGCCGTGGCTCTCCTGCTCTTCGAACACAGGCCGGCGCTCGCCCTGCAGTTCCCACAGCGCGTGGGGCATGCCCACATTGGGGAACACCAGGTTATTCCAGCCTGTGGGCTTGGTCTCGTCGCGGTAGTACGTGCGCAGGTAGGTGTACAGGTAGTCTGCACCCGAGCCGCCAGCACCAGCCCGCGAACGTGCGATCACGGTCAAATCCGGCGGGTTCGCGCCGAACCAGGCCTTCGCCTGCTTGGGATCGATCGCGGCTTTCATGGTCTCGCCCACCTTGTCGGTCGTGAACAGCAGGTTGTCCTTGATCTGCTGGTCCGTGAGGCCGATGTCTTTGAGGCGATTGAAACGCATGAACGCCGCCGAGTGGCAGTTCAGGCAATAGTTGACGAAGATCTTGGCGCCGTTTTGCATGGACGCGAGGTCATTGGTCTTGGCAGGCGCCTTGTCTAGAGGAATGCCGCCGCCTGCAGCCATGGCAGAACCCGCTGCCAAGCCCAATGCAGCCACCAACGTGAGGATGATTTTCTTCATTGTTGTTATCTCCGGGGCTCAGTGCGCAACATAGGTGACGCGGTCAGGCACGGGCTTGGTCTCGCCAATGCGGCTCCACCATGGCATCAGCAAGAAGAAGCCGAAGTAGAACAACGTACCCACTTGCGACACCCGCTCGCCGATGGGCGAAGGAGGCTGCACGCCCAGGTAACCCAGGATCAGGAAATTGATCACAAACACGCCATACAGGTACTTGTGCCAGTCGGGGCGATACCGGATGGATTTGACGGGGCTGAAGTCGAGCCAAGGCAGGAAGAACAGGATGATCACTGCGCCGCCCATCACGACCACGCCCCAGAACTTGGCGTCGATGGCCAGCATCAGGGCGCAGGCCACCACGGCTGCACCCACGATACCTACCTTGACGAAGCTGGGCAGCTTGGCCTTGAAGACACCGAAGGCGGCGCCTGCCACCACGCACAGGATCAGCGCATACATCATCTCGCTGGTGATGGCACGCAGCATCGAATAGAACGGCGTGAAGTACCAGACAGGCGCGATGTGCAGCGGCGTGACCAGCGGGTCGGCCGGAATGAAGTTGTTGTATTCCAGGAAATAGCCACCGAACTCGGGGGCGAAGAACACCACCGCGGTGAAGGCCATCAGGAACATGCTCAGCGCGAAGATGTCATGCACCGTGTAGTAGGGATGGAAGGGCACGCCATCCAATGGCTTGCCATTGGCATCCTTGGGGGCCTTGGGGCCCTTGATTTCCACGCCGTCGGGGTTGTTGGAACCCACGTCGTGCAACGCCAGCAAGTGAGCCACGACCAAGCCCAGCAGAACCAGTGGCACAGCAATCACGTGGAAGCTGAAGAACCGGTTCAGCGTGGCGTCGCCCACCACAAAGTCGCCACGGATCAGCAGCGCGAGGTCTGGACCGATGAAGGGAATGGCAGCGAACAGGTTCACGATCACCTGAGCACCCCAGTACGACATCTGGCCCCAGGGCAGCAGGTAGCCCATGAAGGCCTCGGCCATCAGGCACAGGAAGATGGCACAACCGAAGATCCAGACCAGCTCGCGCGGCTTACGGTAGCTGCCGTAGATGAGGCCGCGGAACATGTGCAGATACACCACCACGAAGAACGCAGAAGCACCCGTGGAGTGCATGTAGCGAA